>JBBQOJ010000143.1:0-6586 GCA_038330815.1 Chitinophagales bacterium
GATTTACTGCTGAAAATATTTCTTTATTAGATGAAGTGGGCGATACGATCATACCAGTTACAGATACCCCGGGAGCCAAGGCCACTAAAATTGGTGAGTTCATGAAAACCATGGTAGCGGATTGTTATACACAAGCTGAGCAGGATGTTTTTTACACGGGAATGAACCAACTAAACGAAGCCTGCGAAAAAGCCAATGGCAAATCTTTTGTGGATTCTACTCCGGAACAGCGCAAATCTTTTTTAATGACGCTGGAGAAGGAGGCCAAGGATTATAATATGCTGCGGGATAATAAAGAAAAAGTTTCGAGGGAAAACGCCCGAAAAGCAAACAGCCCTGACTTTGTAATGGCGCCATCACACTATTATAGCATGATGAAACAGCTTACCTTGTTAGGCTATTTTACTTCAGAAATTGGGTCTACGCAGGCGTTGAGATTGCTACCAGTACCGGGAAAATACATTGGCGATTATCCTTACAAAAAGGGAGATAAAGCCTGGGCTACCTAGGGTAAAGGTTACACCTCTTATAAAGGTGTAACCTTTACCCTAGGTAGCGAAAGTCATCTATAAATAAAAAATGGCAATAAAGGAACCGGTTTTAATAGGTACCTCCAATGCCAGTTAAACAAAAGTATACAAGTTTTCTACATGCCTAATTTCCAGCCTTCGCGGTAGGTTCTTTTTACAAATTGGTTGGCTTCATCAAAATTGGTGATTTTCATATTGGGGCCGTCCCATAATAATTTGATCCCCCTGCCCGGGTAGTCAATTTTCTTAGGATCGGTTTTACCGGCCTGCTGGATATCATAGCTTCTTATGGCAAGGTTACCCATCAATACGGTTTCGGTTAATGGCCCGGCAATTTCAAAAGGCGAACTCAAACTTTTTGCCTTCGGACTGTTGTATCCTGCAATGGCGGCTTCTACCCATTGTGCATAATGGCCTGCTGCACCATTGGGCACCCTGGCGATGGTTACTGGTGTATTCACTTCCGCATTGCGCGACAAAGGAAGCAGTCGCGGATTTTCTCCGTAGGTACTACACATCATTTTTCCCTTTGTGCCAACAAATATTACCCCATTGCCTCCGTCTCCCATCATCTCATTGGCGCCCAATTCTTCAGGGCGTTGCGGTTGTATACCACCATCCATCCAATGCATTTTTAATGGCTGCTTCATTTTTTTGCCTTCAAACTTTAAAGTTACTGCAGAGGAGGCCGGGGCGCTTTCGGGGTAGTAGGCTCTTTTAAACGGTCCCGTGTATACGCTGCTTACACTGCAGGCAGCTTCCGTTGGGTAGCCAAGGTTAAGCACCCTGAACGGCGCTTCAATTAAATGACAACCCATATCCCCAAGGGCGCCGGTACCATAATCCCACCAGCCCCGCCAGTTAAAAGGGATAACATTTTCTACATAGGCTTTTTGAGGAGCGGTACCCAGCCATAAATCATAATCCAGCTCGGCGGGGATTGTTCCGGGTTGCGCCGGCCATTGAACGCCCTGCGGCCATACCGGGCGATTGGTCCAGATATGTACATCAGTTACTTCGCCAATGAGTTTTGCCTGGTACCATTCCATTAATTTTCTTACGCCATCGCCAGACGAACCCTGGTTGCCCATTTGAGTGACCACCTTGTATTTTAAGGCTGCTTCGGTTAACATTCTTGCTTCGTAAATATCGTGACTCAACGGTTTTTGCACATAAACATGTTTGCCCAGTTGCATGGCTGCCATTGCCTGTACTGCATGGTTATGATCGGGAGTGGAAACAGACACTGCGTCGAAGCTTTTATGTTCCTTGTCAATCATCTCCCGGTAGTCTTTATAATATTTTGCCTTTGGAAAACGGGCCCTGCTCTTGGCTGCCTGCCGGTCATCCACATCACATAAAAAGGCAATGTCTGCCTTGCCGCTTTTAAAAAACTCATTGATATCACTTTCTCCTTTTCCACCAACACCAATACCGGCAATGGTTAAACGGTCGCTGGGCGCAGTAAACCCTTTACCACCCAATACATGACGGGGCATAATGTAAAAGCCGGCGGCGAGGGAAAGTCCGTTTTTTAAAAATTTTCTACGGGAATTGTTGTCAGTTTTACGCGAAGCACTAATTTTTTTCATGTTTGAAATGTTTGTGTGTCAATCGTTGTTGAATTTGTAATTTAGTTGTTTTAACGGAAGCACAAATAATTTATACCACTATTTTTTTTTTGAAACACCGGGGCCGGCGGTTGGTGGCGGTGGCTGCTTAAGGGTAGCAGCGGACAGTGCAAAACCAGTGCAAAAAAAACACTATTATTTGAAGCTGTGTTACCACCAAAAGTAAACGGATTAACGTAACTTGCCGGGCGGGCAAGATAAACATTTTTAACACCATAATTTATAATATTGATTATAAATTCAATGATGAGTAAAGTAAAAAGGGGCGTTGTTATTGGCCACAACCCTATCAAACCCGAAACCAACAGCCGGGGGCAAAAAGTACTTCCCAGGGAATAACTACTTCATCGGGAACTGTTTTTTAACCTGGCCATACACCCATCATTTGAAAAAACAACATTGCATATGAAAAAGAACAATCGACGAAATTTTATTAAAAACAGTGCCGGTGCCGCGGCAGCCACCTACATAGCTACGATGGGGTTTAGTGCGAAAAGCTATGCCAATATCATTGGTGCCAATGACAGGGTTCGGCTGGGCGTAATTGGTTTTGCAGACCGGTTCCGTCAATCGCACCTGCCGTGTTTTATGCACCATAACAAAGAACTTAATTTTGACATCGTAGCGGTATCCGACATCTGGAAACTGAGAAGGGAGGAAGGGCAGCAACACCTGAAAGAAAAAATGGGCCATGATATCACCGCCTGTAAAAATAACGAGGAACTGTATGCGCTGAAAGACATTGATGGCGTGTTTGTAGCCACTTCCGATTTTCAACATGCCCTGCATGCCGTGGAAGCGGTTAAAGCCAACTGCGATGTGTATTGCGAAAAACCGTTTGCCGAAACAATGGATGATAACAGGGCGGCATTTAAGGCCATCAAGGCCAGCGACCGCATTGTACAAATTGGCTCGCAGCGCCGGAGCGGAACCAATTATGCCGCTGCCGCTGAGTATATTCAGAGTGGCAAATTTGGCCCCATTACCATGGTTGAACTTACCTGGAACGTAAATCAACCAGGGCGCTGGCGCAGGCCCGGCCTGGTAGCGAAATGCAAGGAGGCGGATCTTGACTGGAAACGATTTTTAATGAATCGGCCCTACGAACCATTTGATCCAAGAATTTACCTGGAGTACCGGTTGTTTTGGCCCTATTCTTCGGGTATGCCGGGACAGTGGATGTCGCACCAGATTGATACTGTACATTGGTTTAGCGGGCTACAACATCCCCGCAGTGTAACCGCCAACGGAGGTATTTATCAATGGAAGGATGGCCGTAGAAACTGGGATACTACCACCGCTGTTTTTGATTATGGCCCCAAGGATGATCCGTCAACGGGTTTCCAGGTGGTATTTATGTCGCGAATGCACAATGGGGATGAAAACCCGGCGGAAATTTATTATTCCAACGGCGGTGAACTTAACCTGATTACCAATAAAATTTCGCCCAAAGGCGGTTTAAGGGAAGGCATGGCCAAGGCCATGAACATGAAGGCCAACCTGCTACCGGAAATGAGCCTCGATACCAAACAGGCGCAGGTAGCAGCCGGTGCCAATACCGGGGGCGACCAACTAACCTCCATGCATGTACGCAACTGGATGGAGTGTATCCGTAGCCGTAAGCAACCAAATGCTCCGGTGGAAGCTGGCTACTATCATTCTATTGCCAACATAATGACCAATGCCGCAGTGCGCACCGGTTCCAAAGCTACTTTTGATGCGGCCACGCAGGAAGTAATGGTGGATGGTAAAGTGTTTAAATATTAAGCTGGTTTTTTAGCTGTGATGCCGGGCATTCCTTTGTAGGATTGCCCGGCATCCTGGTTTATTGGGTTAATCGTATGGTCGTGTGGTTTTATGCTGTGGCTAATACACCCGCCCAATAATTGGGTGATCTACTATTTTCTTTTTGATAACAATGGGTTGTATCCCGCCATGTTTCCCAAAAATTTTTTCTCCACCCGGTGCAATAAGCAGGGTATAAGGGAGGCCGCCCTGCCAATTGGGGTCAACGAGTTCGATGAGGGCATAGATGTCGGCCGAATTGAAAATATAATTGGTGGCAGCTACCTGTTTTATTTTAAGTATGTTGAGGGCTTTGGCTTTGTTGGCCGGCTTATCGGCACAAAGCGTAATCAATTCAAAATCGCGGCCACGGTACATGCGATTGATGGCAACAAGGTCGGGCATTTCTATTATACAGGGTGCACACCAGGTAGCCCATACATTGATCAGCCGCAGTTTTCCCGTATTGTTTTGTAGCAAGGTGGAAAGGCCAGCGCTGTCAATGGTGTTGAGGGTAACAGGTTCCATTGCCCATTCTTCAAAGCCCTTTTTTACGAGTTCCTGTTTATCGTCCCACTTAATGGAACAGCCAAACGTTTTGGTAACGGCAACGGGTACTGGTTTTTTTGCCAGCAGCGCTTCGATGGCATTGCGGGTATCGAAATGCTTCGGGCTGCCACCGGGGCTTTCCACATCGTCTATCCTGCCCGTATATTGTAATTTTCTTTGCTGGTCGAAAATGAACACATGCGGGGTAGCTACAGGGCCATACTTTTTAGAAGTTGCACCATCGTCTCCATCGTACAGGTAAGGGAAATTAAAGGCCTTGTCACGGGCACGCAACCGCATTTCGGGGTAGGTATCGCCATATTCCGAATAACCGAGTTCATCCAGTCGTACACTTTTTGGGTCATTGGGGGAGATCGCAACAATTTGTACCCCATTGCTGTCGTAATCGGCTACCAGTTTTTTTATCCTGTCTTCGTAAGCCTGTGCCGTGGGACAATGGTTACAGGTGAAGATGATCACCAGTACCCTGGCCGCAGCAAAAGATTGCAGGGTATACATTTTTTCATCAGTGCCTTTCAGGTTAAAGTCGGGTGCTGTGTCACCGATGGAGAGGGTGGGGTAGTCTGCAGCGGCGATGCGCAGGGTACAGAAGATTAGCAAAAGCAAGGCGGTTAATAATTTCATATTTAAATTTTTATAGATGGCCAACCAACCGGTAACCTGGAATCACCTGTTGGAGATTGCCTTTCGTAAATAATTTATTTGGGGCTTGCCTGAATTCGGGACAGCCCTACTTTTATTGTTCACCCCGCTACAACCATTTGCCGCCGTTAGTACGGGGTAAATTTACAATATTCCGGGCATCCCGCGGGCATAACAGGAAGGCGTAACTACCCGAGATGGAACATCAGCCGTTTGTACAGGCGATTGGCCCGCGAAATAAGGGCATCCGGTGTTGGGAATGTTTACCCATGTAGTCCGCACCATAGCAATACTACTGCCGGGTGGCAGCCGGATAGCAGCGGAAAGCCCACAGACACGAGGCACGAGTGGCGAGGACTTGCAGCGTATAGCCGGAACCGGTATTGAAGGGGGTTGTTTGCTGGTTGCCCCAATTCTACTATTTAAACTTGTGTTATCAACTATTTATCCGAATGCGGGTAATTTTTCAATCAAACCAATATATTTACAGGTAGAAAAAATAATCTATGGCCATGAAAAAATATTTGATTGCTGCTTTGCTCAGCTTGTTGTTTGTTACCGGTAACACTGAGGTTCGCCTGCCGAAGTTGTTTGGAGATAACATGGTATTACAGCGCGACCAACGCCTCCAGGTATGGGGTTGGGCCTCCGCTGGTGAACGGATTACCATCCGGTTTAATAAACAGGTAGTTACCCTGCGGGCAGATAAGGAAGGGAATTGGAAAACAGCCTTATGGCCCGAAAAAGCAGGTGGCCCGTTTCAATTGGTGGTGAAGGGGAAAAATAGCATTACCATCAACAACGTACTGGTAGGTGATGTGTGGGTTTGCAGCGGCCAATCGAATATGGAGTGGCAGCTGGTGAATACCGATGCTGCTGCTGCGGAAATCAGCCAGGCCAATTACCCGATGATCAGGCATTTCCAGGTACCCAAAACCGTCGCCTCCCAGCCATTAAGTGATTTGAGCGGGGGTAACTGGCAGGTGTGTACGCCGTTAACAGCTGGTAGCTTCACGGCTATTGGTTATTTTTTTGGCAAACAATTACATAAAGAATTAAAGGTGCCTATTGGCCTGCTCAATACCTCCTGGGGCGGCACCCATGTGGAAACCTGGACCAGCAGGGGCGCTTTTGAAAACAGCGACGAATTTAAAACAATGATTGCGAATATGCCGAGGCTAAATCTTGATTCCATCTCCAGGCAATTGTTGGCCCAAACCACCAGCCGGGTTAAACAATTACAGCCTGTTTTTCCGTTGGATAGTAAGCAAATTGAAAGTTGGCCATCGCCCCAATATGATGATACGCAATGGCCAGTTGTAAAAGTGCCCGGTTTATGGGAGAAGCAGGCCCCGGGAGAACTGGATGGCATTGTATGGCTGAGGAAAACCATTGTATTGCCTGCGGCCAGCGCAGGTAAGGCTGCTG
>JBBQOJ010000144.1:0-6565 GCA_038330815.1 Chitinophagales bacterium
GTATCGTCCGCCTGCCGGTCCTTTAATAAAGGCTTACGTTATTTTTCATCTCCTTTTTAGTTTGTAGAGATATTTCAGTAAGTGTTTTCCACCATGGATAGCAAGTGGTGAAATAATTGACCTTGCGACTATCATCCGGCAAAAATACCAATCACTAATTACTTGTTATGCTTACCTGTTGACAAGTACCCAATAGCTTGTAACGCAAACCGCTTAACTAATTTAATTTTTTAATCTGGGTAGGAAACTATCCACCTGTTTACTACAAAGGGTAAACAACCAACAAAAACATCACTTAAAAATTAGCAATCATGACAAACTTAAGAAACATCGCAGCAGCCCTGGCTTCGCTTGTAATATTTTCTAGTATTACCAACGCCCAGACCCTTAAGACAAATTATTCGGTAGCCAGCTTAAAGACCGAAGAACCAATCAAAGTAAAATACCTTGGAGATGATGGGGAGTACCTGCTCTTCCATGTGGTATTACAATCAGAAAATCCTGCAAACAGCGTGTTTGCCATCGAAGATAATTCCGAAGGCGAATTGTACTCCAGCGGTTTGAAAAGTAACAGGAAAGCGCAAACGGTAAAAATTGAAAAAAGAAATGATGACCAGGTGTTAAACTTTCGGTTGGTATTGGGAAGAACCACCTATTCAAAAACGTTTTCAGTAAATACCAGTGTAGTAGAAACTACTGTTGTTGCAGGAAAAGACATTACCAGGTTATAAAATAGCAGCCCCGTTAACATGTTATCCCTACCGCATTGTAGCCTTGAAGTAAGTACCATTACTTTCAGGGCTGCTTTGCAGGGATTTTTTTATACCTGCCAGTCTGTTGAATTAGCAGGATAATTTTGTAAACTCATTAGGTTTTTACTTCGACATTGCCGGGACGGTAATGCCTTTGCCGTTAAATATTATAGTGATTAAATGATACAGGCATTAACTAAACAGGAAGTCAATATCCGTTGCCGTAAGTGATTTTACGAATCCTTCCTCTTCGCCCACCAATTCATCTGCCAGTTTCTTTTTTCGCTGCTGCAACTGCATAATTTTTTCCTCGATGGTTCCTTTGCAAATCAACTTATAGGCAAATACGTTTTTTACCTGGCCAATCCGGTGCGTTCGGTCGATGGCCTGTTGTTGAACAGCCGTATTCCACCAGGGATCAAAAAGGAAAACATAATCAGCAGCGGTGAGGTTTAAGCCTGCATTCCCGGCTTTCAGGCTCAACAAAAATACCTTTTCCTTTGAATCGTCCTGCTGAAATTGATTCACCAGTTCCTGCCGTTGAGGAATCGGGGTGCTTCCGTCAAGCCTACAGTAGGGGATATCTTGTTCCTTAAAACTTCTTTCCAATAAATCAAGCATGGTAGTGAATTGTGAAAACACCAATGCTTTATGGCGGGGGATAATATTTTTTAATTCCGCTAACAGGATATCGGTTTTTATAGAATCGGTACAGGGGTAGTCCTGGTCTTTTACCAGTTCTGCCGAATTACACACCTGCCGTAGTTTAAGCAAGCCATTGATGACGCTTAGTTTTCCGCTATTGAGGCCCTTTTCCCGGATATCCTGTTCGATGTTGTTGCGTACATTCTCTTTTATGGATTGATAAGCTGATTGCTGGTTGCTTCCCATGGTACACCATAAAACACTTTCAATTTTTTCCGGCAAATCTGTTGCCACCTGTTCTTTGGTTCGCCGTAGAATAAAGGGAGCGGTAATTTTTTGTAATGCTTTTATTTTTGCGGTATCCTGGTCACGGTCAATGGCATCTGCATATTCCCGTTTAAAGAATTCACGGCTGCCAAACATGCCGGGCAGCAGGAAACTCAACTGCGCATACAGATCAAAAGTATTGTTCATTACAGGGGTGCCACTCAGGGCGATACGCGTGGTAGCGTTGAGTTGATTAACGGCCCGCGTAATTTGCGCAGAGGGGTTTTTTATATTATGACTTTCATCCAGTACTGCCAGGGCAAAGGGTATGGCGGCGATCTTTTCAATATCCACCCGTAAGGTACCATAGGTGGTTATTACCACATTGTGGTTGCCTTCCGTGAGTTTTTCGAAACTTCGCTGGGCGCCATGATATACGGTGGTAGTTATACCGGGTGCAAATTTGGTCAATTCCTGCTCCCAGTTGTAAAGCAGGCTGGAAGGGCAGATGATCAACTGCCGGCGGGTAGGTGTTTTTTCCAACAGGTAAGCCATAAAGCAAATAGTTTGCAATGTTTTACCCAATCCCATATCGTCTGCAAGACAGGCACCAGCACCTGCTTCAGCCAGCAGTACCATCCATTCAAATCCTTTCCGTTGGTAGGGCCGTAAAGTAGCGGTAATACCTTGGGGTACCGGATAATTAACATGCGATGGTTGGTGCCACTGGTGCCATCGCTGCCACCAGTCGTTCTTTATAACAGGTTTTAAAACCGTTGCGTCGTCACCCAGTTGCCCCTCGGTAAGGGCCATCCACCTCGCCACAATAATTTCTTTCTTTACCACCTTGCCATGTTTTAACAAGGTGCCATATTGTTGTATCCAGCTATCCGTTAAAATACCCAGGCTGCCGTCTTTTAGCAGCACCGCCCGTTGTTCTGCCAATATCATTTTTTGCAAATCGGGTAATCCAATTTCCTCGGCACCGAATTTTAGGCTAAGCTTTACTGCCAGCGTGTTATTGTCATTTTCTTTTATAGTTACCGTTGTTATTGCTTTATGGCTGGAATACCTGAAGTGTTGTAGCATATCCATCCCCACCACCTGTATGTTTTGTTCCAGTAGAAAATGGTAAGCCTTTAAAAACCATTGCTTGCGCTGTGCTTCTGCAAAAGGTAAATAATAGTAACTATTGAGTTGCTTTTTAAAGTTGGGATGAAGGCCCACCAATAAGTTTGTAAATGCCATTTCTTCCTCCTTGTTTCGCTGCACAACATAGGCTTCACCGGCTTTTGAAATTTCGTAGGTTGGTTTCCATTCCCCGTCCAGCAAAAATCCGTCGTATAACCATTGCGGAGTAAATACCAGGAAGGAATTGCTGATTTCGCTGAGCATTACCCGGTTTACAGGCAACCCCTCAATGATATGTTGTGTAAATAATCCATTGCGGTTTACTTTGTAATCTTCCTCCAGGCGGGCAAGCAGGTGCGTGGCAAATTCGTTTGGCTCATGTTGATATTGATCGGGGTGCTGTTCCTTTAACCATTCCAGGGTTTGAAAGTCTTTATACGACAAAAGGAAATATTCATTTTTTTCCTCCAATAGGAAATGATACCGCTTAAAGTCGGATAACAGGAAAGGAGCGCCATTGAGCAGTATCCAACATTGAAGGGCCAGCGCACCTGATTGTTTAACTACCTCATATTGCAATAATGGTTTGAAGGTACTAAAGGTGCAGGGAGCGGTTTTGGCGCTGGCCTTGTTGGCCCATACTTTGTGATACCATTTGAGGAGTGGGGAAAAGGGCTTTAATCTCTCAAAAAGTGAATGCAACTCCCTTAGCAATGCCTGTTCATAAAACTCAATAAAGGGTACGCCTGCCCGACCGGTTTTATATTTTAATCGAATGAGGTTGGTCCGCTGTTCATTGTGCCCGGAATCAAAATTTACTAAAATTTCTTTTGCCTGGGTGGGAAAATCGGGATAAGTGGTTTTTATTTCGCGGCTATCAAGTGGACGGATTTCGTACTTAACATCTCCATTATTTTTCTGGATATGCAGTGATTGTAAAATGTCCGTATTTTTCAACAATTGCTGTGGTGACAACAACAGTCCTGTTTTATATTCACCCTTATTTGCCATAGTATTTGCTATTGGCTGGCAAACTTAACTGGATCTGGTTTATTTTCAAATTTTTTGCGAACATATTAAACGGTATTTTAAGGGCTTAGATATCCAGGGATCTTTTTTTCCAAAGCGTTTCAATTTTCTTAGCAACCGTGCCAATTTCTCCAATGCGGATGATCATAAATATGCTGCTGATAAAGAAGCCTGGCTTGCTAATCATATGCGCAATTTTCCTGATTTTTATATCCCTCACCTGGATCTGAGCAAGTTGTTGTTCCGGGGGTAAGCGGGCGAGTTCGGTGGCAAACTTCCAGGCACCATCCCTGGCTTGTTTCATGCTAAAATCAATAAGGAAGGTATCTGTTTTTCCAAATTTTTCCAACACCCAGGATAGTCTTGGCCAGATGGTGGTGAGGCTTTTTTCAACATCTGTTACCATGGCTGCCAGCACAATATTGATTTTATCAAAATCGGCTTTTAATGCATGGATACCTTCGCCCGGGCAGGTATGTGCCGCGGCAATACCTAGATCAAGGTTGATATGCGCATTAATACCCAGTAAAAGATTTTGCAAAACAGTAGGCCAAAACCGGCGGGTACAATCAAAAGCGTATAACCAGCTCTGCGTGCATGTTTCCTTGTTTTTAAACTGCGCATAGGCGTAAAGGTAACGATTGGCGAAAAGGATATCCAGTTTTTCCATTTGTGGTCCATCCTGGTAGTAGGATTGCCTGATACCATCTTTAACGGTAACGGTTACCTGGTGATAAAGGGCGGCAAAAAAGCCCATTGGATCCTGATCGGCGATTGACTGCTCAATAATTTTTTCTAGTTGGAGGATGACTTCATCAATGGTGTTTGCCTGCATTGCCGCTTATTTAGTGATGGTAGTTGGCCCATCAAGTTAAACAAAATTTAGCCGTGTTTGCCTTGAATTATAAAGCAAAAAGTGCAGGGCCAGTATATCATCAATTGGGGACGCCTATACCAACGCGTTGGGCATCGGATCAGCTAGTGGGTGTAACTAAACAGTGTTCCCTTTAAGCGGGAAGGGCCTGGTCGAAATCTGCTAAAATATCATTGATGTACTCAATTCCAACACTCAGCCTCACCAACCCGTCTGTAATACCGAATTTCAGTCGCTCTTCCTTACTTACGCCCTTATGACTCATACTGGCAGGGTGTGAAATTAGTGTATCTACTGTACCGAGTGAGATGGCCCGCACACACATCTGAAGTCGGTCGATAAATTTTTTCCCGGCAGTTAATCCACCCTTCACTTCAAAACTCATCAATGCCCCGGGATGTTTCATTTGCTTCAGAGAAGTGGCATGGTCAGGATGGGAGGCAAGTCCAACATAATTAACCTGTGCAATAGCCGGATGTTGACAAAGATATTCAGCCACCAACACTGCATTACTGCAATGCCGGTCCATCCGCACTTCCAGTGTCTTCATGCCATTGATCAACAAAAAAGCATCAAAGGGATTGCTGTTGCCCCCCAATAACACATGCCATTTCCACACCCTGGTATTCATCAGCTCAATGTCTTTTCCCAGCAATACGCCCCCAATACTGGTGCCATGGCCATTCAGGAACTTAGTGGTGGAATGAAAAACAAAATCCACCCCATATTTAAAGGGTTGTTGCAGGTAAGGGGTGGCAAAAGTATTATCAACAGATACCAGTAAGCCATGGTGCCTGGCGATGGCCGTAACTGCCGCGATATCCACACACTGGATGGTTGGATTGGCGGGCGTTTCGATATGCACCATTTTTATCGCCGGATTTTTTTCAATCATTTCCTGCACGATCGTCAAATCGCGGAGGTCTGCGATGATAGTGGAGATTCCCGCATCCGCCAATACTTTTAAAAATAACTCGTAAGTGCCGCCATACAATGAATAGTGCGATAACAAAGCATCACCTGCCTTGAGGTTACTCATGAAAAGCGTGGTCATAGCAGCTTGTCCACTAGCATGTAATAAAGCCTTTAGTTGCAATGGTGTGCCATTCGGGTTGGTAATGCCAAACGACTCCAGTGCTTCAATTATTTTTTCCGCAGCGGTAAAAGTGGGGTTGCCCCACCGACTATAAATCCTGCTTTTATCATCCCCTGCAAAACGTTCCATTCCCTGTTGGGCGGTATCAAATGTAAAGGTAGAGGTAGCGTAGATGGGTGTGATATGAGCGTATTCGGCATTTTCGTGACCTGCAGTATGTAGTGCAACCGAGCCGATACCAGTATAGGTGAACTTTTTATCTGACATAATTTGGCGAACAATTATTTGCGAGGATTAGTAATGACCTAAAATTACATTAATCCCCGATGCAATGCACTTTGTAAAAGGACAGATAAAATAATTCAAAGTTCAATATGGGGCCAGGCGAACATGGGCAGCAACGGGAAGTGGGCTTCATGATGCACTACAATAAAAAGTTAAATGTATTAACGGCTGGGCAACCGGGCATGCGGCGCCATTGAAGCCAGACTTGCACTGCCAGTTGCATGGATACATCGGCAGGTATGCCAAGTGTAAATTAAATATTAATGTCGTTTATTAGTAAAATTTCAAGTGGTGGGTGGGGGTTGTCCACGATTGACGGCCAAGGTTGATGGGGACATCAACCTTAACTAAACGACATGGAATTAGATATCCAAATTAAATCGCTGCTGTATCCATCCCGTGGAAAATCCATATACCACCAGTGCTGCAAGAATCAGCACTATAATAAACATGATAAGGCCAGCGGAGGAACGCTCCTTTTTTACT
>JBBQOJ010000145.1:0-6549 GCA_038330815.1 Chitinophagales bacterium
AACCATTGGTGGCCCTGCTGCTTCTTTTGCATCTGGTGCTGCAAATGGTGGATCATCCGACCCCGCGACTACAGATAATACGGGTTGGGGACTTACGGGTTGGCCAGCCCAGGGCACTAACAACAAAACAGCTGGGATACAATTGGCTGTTTCGTTGGTGAGCTATCAGAACATCATTGTTTCCTTCGACCATCGCCACAGCAATACAGCGCCCCGGCATGCACAGTTTCAATATACCACCGACGTTACCGCAAGTACACCCCTGTGGGTTGATTTTGCCATTGACGGTGCAACGGGCGGAGACGCCTGGTTTGCCCGATCGTATAACCTCACTTCTGTTAGTGCGTTGAATAACAATCCAAACGCAGCCTTTAGAATAGTTGCTGCCTTCGATCCTGCTGCCACCGGTTATGCCGCTTCCAACACAGGTAGTAACTATGCAACCGGAGGTACCTGGCGATTCGATATGGTTACCGTTGCCGGAACAGCCATGGGCGCTGATGTAACGCCACCCGTTGCCCAGTCATTCCAGGTGACTTCACCTACAACCTCCTTTGTTAAATTTAGTGAAATGGTAACGGCAGTTAGCGCCACCAATCCTTCCAATTACGTTTTCAGTCCCTCCTTAACCGTAAGCGCGGCACTGCTCTCGGCAAGCGGTGACACTGTTTTTTTAACCCATGCCCCCTTGGTAAATGGACAACCATATGTGATATCCGTAACCAACCTGCAAGACGCCGCATTAAATACAATGGTTGCAACAAATTTCAACCGGGTATTCAATGCGTCCCTGCCTCAATTGGTGATCACCGAAATCATTCATTCACCCAATGATATTGAAATGATTGAAGTGTTTAATGCAGGCAACGGCGCAGTTAATTTAGGTGGGTTAAAATGGACGAATGGAACAACCGGTAATTTTCCTGAGGTGACCCTTGCTGCAGGAAGTACCGCACTGTTTGCTACCAGTCCCACTACAGCCGCCACTATCCTGGGCGTTACCCCTGTTTACACTATATTAAACGGGCTGGGCTCCTCAGACGATATCCTGGTGATTCGGAATTCATTGAACCAGGTGGTAGATAGTGTTGCGTACTTTGTAGGTATAAATAACTGGCCAGCCGCACCAGTGGGTGTGTATGGTTATTCTTTTGAGCTAAACAATGCGGGTGCTGACAATAATGCTGGTACCAACTGGGCGGTACCGCAAAACCTGGTAACACCACAACCAGCCCAGGGCATCGTTCGGGCCACACCAGGGGTTTATCCGGCGCCAGCCTTTACACCTACTCAGGCAACTGTCAATTTTGTTGGCACCAAAACGACGGTTGGAGAAACTACCGCTACGGTAAATATAACTGCGAATATACAAGGTGGAGGAAGCCTTCCTTCATCCATTGATATTGAAGTGCTGCCAATTTCTACTGCAACAGGGGGCGCCGATTACATCCTGCCTGCTTCCATGACCTACAATTGGGTAGCCAACGCCAACAATGTTAATGCTGTTATTAGTATTACCATCAATAATGATGCATTGCCTGAAAATGCGGAATACTTCATCGTGCGTTTTACTAACCCGGTTAATGTAAGCATGCCACCTGCGGCTTCCAATCATTTCACCGTGGTAATTACGGATAATGATAAACAGGCACCAACTGCAAATCAATCCATTGTCCTAAACCATATTGCCTCCTTTAGTAATGGGGCAGCGGGCAGCAATTCGGCTGAAATTGTAGCACACGATCCAACAACCCAACGCCTGTTTATTGCAAATTCAATCGGCGGAAAAATTGATATTGTGAACTTCAGCAATCCTGCGGCGGCAACAGTGATCAGTTCCATATCAATGGCTACTTACGGTGGCATAAATTCAATTGCCGTAAAAAATGGCATCGTTGCTGCGGCCATCGAAAACGCTGTTCCAGAATTGCCCGGTAAAGTTGTGTTCTTTGATGTGAATGGCGCATTTATCAGCCAGGTAACGGTAGGTGCCATGCCCGATATGATCACCTTTACCAATGCTGGTACCAAAGTACTTACGGCGAATGAAGGGCAGCCTTCTTCTGATTATACGGTAGACCCGGAAGGCTCCGTTTCAATTATTGATATCAGCGGGGGCGTTGCGGGTATCACACAGGCTGCCGTTACAACCGCCGGCTTTGGTGCTTTCAATGCGCAGGCTGTTGCTTTAAAAGCATCGGGCGTACGTATTTTCGGTTTAAATGCCACGGTGGCCCAGGATATGGAACCAGAGTATATCTCCCTATCTGCCGATGATCAAACTGCTTATGTAACCTGCCAGGAAAACAATGCCATTGCCGTGATTAATTTAACAACTGGTACCGTCACCGCTATCCGGCCGCTTGGAACAAAAGATTACAGTGCCATTGCCAATGCTCTTGACATCAGTGACCAGGGGGGTGTTGTTGAAATAGCCAACTGGCCCGTAAGAGGCGTTTATATGCCGGATGCTATCGCGTCGTATGTTGTAGGCGGACAAGCGTATTATGTAACCGCCAACGAAGGTGACCAGCGGGAATATAATGCATTCAACGAGGGATTACGGGTTAGCTCAGCTGCTTATGTGTTAGACCCTGTCAAGTTCCCTTATGCGGATGCATTAAAAGCAAATATCGGACGGTTAAATATTACCACTGCCTCGGGCGATACCGACAATGACGGCGACTTTGATGAAATACATGCCTATGGCGGCCGTTCTATTTCAATTTGGAACGCTACCACCGGGGCGTTGGTTTGGGATAGTGGTTCGGAACTGGAACTCATTATATCCAAACACCCGGTTTTTGGTGCGATATTCAATGCAAGTAATTCCAACAATACCTTAAAAAACCGGAGTGATGATAAAGGCCCGGAACCCGAGGGCATTGTCGTTACTGAAATTGCCGGCAGGATATATGCGTTTGTAGCGCTGGAAAGGATTGGTGGCTGTTTGGTGTATGATATCACCGACCCGGCCAGCCCGCTGTTTGTTGATTATAAAAATACAAGAACGGTGGCAACCTATGGTGGAGACAATGGCTCGGAAGGTATCATTTACATTGATGCTGCCAATTCACCCACTGGTATTGGTATCGTGGTGCTGGCAAATGAAGTGTCATCAACACTTTCCTTTTACAGTGTTAGTGGCTCAGTGCTGGATATTTCGCTTGGCACGGTTACCGCCCGCAATATCGGTACGCGCAACCAGGTGCATTGGAACAGCCTGGACGAAGCCGCAGGTGATGTGTATGAGGTTGAAAAAAGCAGCAACGGTACTGCCTTTAGTTTCCTGGCTTCAGTAGCTGCAAAGGGAGTGCCTTCTTCCTATAACATCGTGGATGAAAAACCTTTTATTGGCAAAACCTTTTACCGGTTGAAATTAATCAACAACTCCGGCAAGCTGAGTTATTCTCCCATTGTAAGCGCAGTGATGGAGTCAACCAATATTTTAGTGAAGGTATATCCCAATCCCGTAAAAGATCGATTGGTGATAGTGGCCGGCAATTCAATGTTAAACACTTCGGTTGATATTGTAACGGTAAGCGGGATTGTTCTGAAAACGGTTCAACTCATCACTCCACAAACCACCATTGACCTGCGTGCTATTCCCGCCGGCGTGTACACGCTTCGCTACAGGGAAGGCAAAACCATTCGCTCGGTTAAAGTGATCAAGGAATAACCATTAGCAAACAGTAATACAGTTACTTTATAATAGTTGGCGGCATTAGCAATAATGCCGCCTTTTTTTGGGTGTGCCACGCATGGCGATAAACTTGACGGTGAAAGTCTGTTATGGGGGTATGTGATCGCCAACCATTAGCCAGGAGCAAGGGTGTTCACTGCAAAGTGGAATCTGAAGGAAGCTGGCGGCAAAATTCCGGCCCGAGCCACGCGATCACTATCAGGCAGAAGATGTGTGGACGAGCTTGCCTAACAAAGCGAAGTCCAAAGATTACACGGACATAATACTGTAAATGGTGCAGGTAGATGGAAGGAAGGTTTATCGTCTTACCGTGGGAGACTACCAGCCGCTCTTTCTTTTATTGTTGATTGAGTTTGCTAATATTTACAAGAAGCAAGGAATGGGTTCACTTATTGTTCTGGCGTTCATAATTTTCGGGTCAGTGTTTGGCGGTGACGCCGACCAGGTAAGTAATATTGAAACGGTCAATACTATGAAGAGTGCTTTTTCTCATTTAGGCGACTGGTATTTCCTCTTTAAACCAACCACCATGGTATAGCTGCCGGCCACCGGGGCACAATTTTTATTTACCATATCTTTTATCAACCAACACTATAATTTAAATTGATAACGGTCTTATTTAATCTCTTTCTTCAAAATAATAATAGCTGGGAGTTTTATGTGCTGGCAATTGTTGTTTTATTGAAGCAATTGCAAGTGCTCTTAATGCTTCACTATCTTCATTTAAATAAATGCTAATGCTTAATTGAGTGTTGTATTCTACCATTTTTGCAGAAATGGTGCAATTCTTTATGTTATCGATTTTTGAAATTGACCTTTCTACATCCAATAAATCTACCAAATTGCCTGCAATGTTCACTTTATTATCTTTTCTATTATTAATCGAAAAATAATTGTCTTCTTGAATAGTCAATTCATCTTGCAATGGTAGGTGAATATTATTATCACTATCTATCACTGTAATTTTATCATTATAATGTTTAAAAGATAAATAGGGGAATAGTTGAAATGCAGATGTTCCTTTTCGATAACCAATTCCGGATGTTTCTGTAGCCCCATACACCTCTAGCAAATCAACGCCTTTGTCAACAATCATATCGTTTAATGTTGGGGTGAGCATGGCCGTTGCCGACACTCCAAAACTAGTCCTGGTATCACTTTTTTTTAATGCTGGCAAAATAAGCGGCCAATGAAAAGGAGTTGCTACCAAAATGGCTGTTGAGGAGAGTTGGCTCCATTGAATTTCTGAAGCATGAACAACCCGAATATTTAAGTAGCCCGGTAATAATACGGTAAATAAAAATCCATAAATACTGTAGGCTGGTACATAGGTTACTATTTGGTTGGCATTGTTAAAAAAAGTAGCTATTACAGCTACTTCTCTCATTAAAAACTCCATATCATGAGTTGCAGTACATGGGTTACCCGAAGTGCCGGAGGTTGTAAAAGTAAGTTGTTTGTTTTTTTCTGATCTGGCGCTTATTACCTTTTGTACCCAATTGTCAACAAAGTCATCTTCTAAAAGATAATTTTCCTTATTTGTTTCAAATATATGGAACAACGAATTGACATGGGCTGCTAACTCCATTATTTGTATAGAGTCCAGCCCCAGGTTATCTTGCCAGTTTAAATCTGGCACATAATGTTTATGGTGCTTTGTGAAATTTTGTTTAGATACAAAACCAGCCAGGTCTACCAGTACATTTCTAATACATTGTTCTTCAAAAATCATTTTAAGTTGCCAATGGTAAAGTAATGGTGAAGATAGCGCCATTATCATTGTGTACAATGATTGTGCCTCCATGTGCCTCGATAAATTGTTTTACTATGGCAAGTCCCAAGCCTGTTCCGCTTCCTTTTTGTCTTGTAATAAAGGCGTCAAAAAGGGTTTGCAAAATTTCTTCCGGAATACCTGGCCCACTATCTTTAATGACAATATTGATTTTATCCTTTTCTACCGATGATGAAACGGATATGCTTGCATTCATTAAATTCCGATCCTGAATGGCATCAACTGAATTATTAACAAGATTCATAAATACTCTTTTCAACTTACTGGCATCGCCTAAAACATATAAATGTTCATCGAATGACCGGATCAATTTAATAGGATGAATTGCCCGTTTACTATTTGCCAGTGCTATTCCCTCATTGATGATATTGCCTAAGTTGATCCTTTCTTTTTTTAGTTCAGCTTCATTGATGAAATCGAGAAAATCATCAAATATTTCAGCAGCTTGTTCGCCGCATTGTTCTACCAGTTTCAATAAAGGATTATCTATCCCTTCGCCCCGCATTAGTTCGGTAATTATTGGAATGTTTTTTATAGGTGTTCTTAAATCATGCATCAACATTCCGATGGCTGTGCCAATTGCAGACAATTTTTCTTTTTTTAGTAATTCTTCATAAAGTTGGGCATTACGTATTGCTTTTGCCGCATTTTGTACAAATAATTTTAGCAAGTATAGTTTTTCAGTTTTCAGCTGTGTGTCCTTTTTCAATAAGGCAAAAACAGCGTACTTATCCATTTTGGCAAAAACTATTTCATCAATTTGTATCACATCGCTTTGATTGGCATTTGCAGACGTAATTTTTTGATTTAATTGCGAAAGATTGATTTTTTCTTCAAGTACGCCTATGGAAAATAATTTTTCATATCGATTACTTTCCAACTTTCCCATTACAGCCATATCTGTTCGGATGTACATGGCTAACTGGTCCAGTATGTTTTGTAATAACGTGTTTAAATGGTTTTCGGATATAGAAAGATTGGCAATAATATTAATGAGGGTCTCTAAATTTCTAAGCTTATTATAGTCATTTACTCCTTTTATAGCAAGCTGTAA
>JBBQOJ010000146.1:0-6549 GCA_038330815.1 Chitinophagales bacterium
TAAGGATAATTACAATGGCCCAGATCACGCGGTCGCCTTTTGTTTTATTTACCAGGTTGCCGCCCATTCCGCCAACGCCTCCCCGGAAGGAGGTGTTTATAACATCTTCCACGGTATCCGTGCTTCCAAATAATTGTTTCAATATTGATTTTCCGTCCGGCATAATCTGGCATTCATTAAGAAGCCTGCTATTTATTTATTTCTAAACAAGGTTTATTATTTATTATCATCATCTTCATTTTCGCCTCCTGCCCGCCTCCAGGCTCATAATTCCTTCACGGCAGTTTTAAACTGCCTGCCGCGGTCTTCATAATTTTTAAACAGGTCGAAACTGGCGCAGGCCGGACTCAGCAAAACGGTATCCCCTTTCTCTGCAAAATGAAATGCCGATTGTACGGCGTCAGTGGCGGATGCGGTATTTACAATCAGGGATACGATGTTGCCAAAGGCTTCATGAATCTTCCTGTTATCGGTACCCATGCATACAATCGCCTTCACTTTTTCTTTTGCCAACTCGGTTAACAGCGTATAGTCATTGCCTTTATCTACCCCTCCCAGTATTAATATGGTGGGTGCTTCCATGCTTTCCAGGGCAAACCAGGTACTGTTTACATTGGTAGCTTTACTGTCGTTTATAAAGAGCACGCCTTTGATGGTGGCCACTGATTCCATCCTGTGCTCCAGGCTTTGAAAGGTTTGTAATGATTCCCTGATATTGTCTTTTTTAATGTCTACTGCCGTGGCCGACAAACTTGCCGCCATACTGTTGTATTGGTTGTGTTTCCCTTTTAGTGCAAAATCTTCGATGCTCATCTGCATATCTTCATTTTTCCATTTCAGGTGCATTTGTGCATTTGTCAGGTAGGCACCCTGTGGCAGTTCTTTACTCATGGTAATGGGGTATAAATTTGATTTAATGGAATAGTTATGTATTTGCTGATTCGTAATTTCATCGTCTAGGTTATAAATAAAAACATCCCCTTCCAATTGATTGGCCACTATCCTGAACTTGCTGTTAATATAATTTTGCATGTTATACTCGTACCGATCCAGGTGATCTTCTGTAATATTGGTAAGCACCGCTATATCCGGGCGAAATGTGTCAATATCATCCAGCTGGAAAGAACTGATTTCAACGATGTATAAGGGTTTGGGATCCAGGGCAACCTGCCGCGCAAAGGAATACCCGATATTTCCTACCATGGCACAATCCAGGCCTGCCTGTTTACAAATATGATAGGTTAATGCCGTAGTAGTTGTTTTACCATTACTGCCGGTGATGGCAATAATTTTGCTATTGCCCTTATAACGATAAGCGAATTCAATTTCACTGATAACCGGTATTCCCTTGGCCCTTATTTTTTTAACCAGCTCATTTTTTTCCGGTATACCCGGGCTTTTCATCACCTCATCGGCCAACAATATTTTTTCTACAGAATGGCCACCCTCTTCAAACCGGATGTTGTTATCGATCAGTTCACTTTTATACCCTTCCCTGATTTGGCTTCCATCACTCACCCATACCTCGTATCCCTGGCGGCTGGCCAGCAGGGCAGCCCCTACGCCACTTTCACCGGCTCCCAGAATTACGATACTTTTTTTCATTTAATAGTTTTTACACTTTCTGTTTGAAAGTAAAAATTGGTTTTTCAACAGCATAGCATTTAATGGGTACCGGTGCGTTTGTATTTTATTTCCGTGCACCGGCCAGGTAGTAAAATTTTATCTCAACTTTAATGTTACGATCGCCATCACCACGCAAAGAATGGTTAGAATCCAGAACCGCACCGCAATCTTACTTTCATGGTATCCCTTTTTCTGGTAATGATGATGAAGCGGGCTCATTAAAAATATCCGCCGCCCCTCCCCATACTTTCGCTTTGTATATTTAAAATAGGCCACCTGCATCACCACGCTTAAACTTTCTACAAAAAATACCAGGCAAAAAATTGGTATCAGCAATTCCTTTCTTATTATAATGGCCAGGGCGGCAATGATACCACCCAAAGCAAGGCTACCCGTATCGCCCATAAACACCTGCGCCGGGTAAGAGTTATACCATAAAAAACCGATACAGGCACCCACGAAAGCGGCTATAAAAATCGACAACTCTCCCAGGTTGGGGATGTACATGATATTGAGGTATTCGGCAAACTTGATGTTGCCGCTTACATAGGCAAAAATGCCCAGGCAAATACCAATGATAGCACAAACACCCGTGGCAAGCCCATCCAGTCCATCTGTTATATTTGCCCCGTTACTAACCGCTGTTACAATAAATATCACAATGGCGATATACAACAGGTAGGTATAGTCCTGCAAACTTTTTGGCAGCAGTTTGGCATAATTAAACTCATGTGTTTTTACAAAAGGAATAGTAGTAATGGGCGATTTTACTTTTACAAAAAGATGCTTCTTCGCATCAATGGTAACCACGTTAAATGAATCGCTCATCAATACTTCTCCCGGCCGAAGCACCGAATCCTTTACCTGGCTAAAATCGGGGTTATATACTTCGCGCTGCACTACCACACTTTGTGTAAAATATAAAGTAGCCCCCACGATAATTCCCAGCATCACCTGTCCGAATATTTTAAACCTGCCGGCCAGTCCGTCGCTGTCGCTTTTCTTATAGTCTGCTCCCAGTAACTGCGCCCTTCGTTTCGACCTGATTTTTAAGTAGTCATCTATAAAACCAATAACGGCCAACCACACGGTACAAAGCAACATTAGCCGGATATACACCTTGTCGAGATTAGCTAACAATAAGGTGGGAATGAGTATGGCAAGAATGATAATTATGCCCCCCATTGTTGGCGTACCTTTTTTTTGTTGTTCGCCGGCAAGGCCCAGGTCTCTAACGGTTTCGCCTAACTGTTTTTTTTGTAAAAACCGGATAAGTTTTTTACCATACACGGTTGTAATGAATAAACTTAAAATAACCGCCAGCATCACCCTGAAGGTGATAAACCCAAATAAATTACTGCCGGGAAATTTAATTCCCTGTTCAGCCAGCCATTGAAATAAGTAATACAACATGTTATTTAATTTGAAACCACCCTGGTTGTCTATTTTTCCATCAACGCAAACATGTCACGCAACACCTGTTTGTCATCGAACGCATATTTCACCCCGTTAATTTCCTGGTACTTTTCATGACCCTTTCCTGCCACCAATACGATATCTTCCCGACCGGCAAGGTTAACAGCGGTTTTAATAGCTTCTTTACGATCGACGATGGTGATAAATTTTTTCCGCGCCACCACGTTTACCCCGGCTTCCATTTCCTTTAATATCTCCAGAGGATCTTCATTGCGGGGGTTATCGGCAGTGAAAATCACTTTATCACTATGTTCGCAGGCCACTGCGGCCATTACCGGGCGTTTCGTTTTGTCGCGGTTGCCACCACATCCAACCACTGTTATAATGCGTTCGTTACCCTGCCGCAATTTTTTAAGGGTGGCCAACACATTCAGCAACGCATCCGGTGTATGAGCATAGTCGATAATACCCGTAATTTTATCATGGGTACTGATGATATAATCAA
Source organism: Chitinophagales bacterium (assembly GCA_038330815.1). Lineage (GTDB taxonomy): Bacteria > Bacteroidota > Bacteroidia > Chitinophagales > Chitinophagaceae > Ferruginibacter. Next base: position 3,548 of record JBBQOJ010000146.1, read on the forward strand.
ACCGGCCTTCTGCACCATCCAGGCTACTTAGTACCTGCAATACCTCCCGCTTATCTTCCCCCAGGCAAATGGCGGCACCATATACGGCCAATAAATTATAGGCGTTGAATTCACCAATCATTTTAAAGTACACTTCCGTATCATTTACCAGCAGGTGCAACCCTGCAATGCTGTTATCCAGTACTTTCCCCTTAAAGTCGGCCAATGTTTTTAAACTGTAATAATATCTTCCCGCACTGGTATTTTGTAACATCACACTCCCCCGCTTGTCATCGGCATTGCTAATGGCAAAGGCCATGGAAGGAAGTGAATCGAACCATGATTTTTTCACCCGGATGTATTCATCAAAAGTGGAATGGTAATCAAGGTGATCGTGGGTGATATTAGTAAACAACCCCCCGCTAAACTGCAAGCCGGTAATACGGTGCTGATGTATTGCATGGCTACTGCATTCCATGAATACAAATTCGCAACGTTCCTCCGCCATTTGCTTCAATAACTCATTTACACGAATAGCATCGGGCGTTGTGTGTGTTGCCGACAGGATAGTTGTACCCACCTGGTTTTGTACCGTACTGATAAGGCCACATTTATACCCAAGACCGGTAAACAACTTCCACAACAAAGTAGCAACGGTGGTTTTACCATTGGTACCGGTAACGCCTACCAGCTTAACACGCAGGGAGGGTTCGCCATAAAAATTATGACTGGCATACCCGGCGGCTTCGGCGCTATTGGCTACCGCTATCCAGGTAACGGTAGCTACGGCAACCTCCGGAATCACTTCGCATATCACCGCCTTTGCCCCGTTCGTCACTGCGGTTGAAATAAAATCGTGGCCGTCGGCAACGGTACCCCGAATGGCTATAAAACAGCTTCCCTCCTTCACTTTCCGTGAATCGATTTGCAGGTTGGTGACAGCTATGCCTGTATCACCCTGTACACTGCGAAGGCTTAGTTTATATAATAAATCTTTTAAAATCAATTTAATGTTAGTGTGATGGTTTGTCCTTTTTTAAATGTGGTTCCTGCCAATAAGGATTGGCTGAGCACCCGTCCCCTGCCGGCGGCCAGTACTTTTAATCCTTTATTCTCCATTAAATACACTGCATCTTTTAACCCCATCCCGATCGCACTGGGCGTTACCCCGGCGCTGGTATTGGCATTGCCCGGCAGTTTCAGTACAGCGGCATTATTTTTCATTTGCATCGCTCTCCAATACCCACCCTGCATTGAATCAACAAAGGGTAACTGAAGTCCGGTGAACAGCTCGTTCAACTCGCTCTTCATTCCAAAGTAATTGTACTGAAGCGTATCCCTTTGTGCAGGCGCAGCAAACTGCCTGGTGGTAAGGTAGCGGGCGTATATTTTATCACTAATTTCTTTAAACACACGTCCGGATACATCCGCACCATATATCATTTTAGATTCATTGCTGTTTTGTATCACCACCGCCACTGTATAAGCGGGTTGCCTGGCGGGAAAATACCCCATGAAGGAGGCCTGGTAAATTTTATTCCCTTTGTTATATCCGCGATTATCAAGTGCGGTAACAGCAGTGCCTGTTTTACCTGCAATGGCGTAGCTGCTATCAAACAAAATTTTATGGCCGGTACCATGGAGGCTATCCACCACTGCTTCCAGGCATTCCCTTAGTTGGGCAAGTGTTGATTCACTGCATATTTTTTCCACCAATACAACTGGCTCAATCCGCTTTTTTTCAATCCCATATTCTGTAACAGCTTTTACCAGGTAGGGCTTCATCATGGTGCCGTTGTTGGCAACTGCATTGTATACCATTAGCATGTGCAACGGGGTTACTAACTCTTCATAACCATGGGCCATATACGGAATGGTTGTTTTGGCCCAGCTGCGGTTGGTAGGTTTTTTGATGGTTGGTTTGCCGGAGGATGCAGTGATATCAATACCGGTAATAGTATCCAGCCGTAGCCGGTGTAAATGGGCAATAAATTTCGAAGGCTGGTTATGATAAAACTGGTCGGCCAGTTTTGCAAACGCCACGTTGCTGCTTTGTAGAAATGCTTCCTTCACCGTAATGGCCCCGTTACCTAAATGAGAATCTTTAATTCGCAGGCCATAAAAAAACTTTGCGCCGCCTTCACAATCGATAATGGAATTCTTATCTACATATTTATCTTCCAACAGGCTTAACAACGTAGCTAGTTTAAAAATAGAGCCTGGCTCGGTAGCCTTGCCAATACCATAATTCAGGTCTTCTGCGTAAGTGCCATTGGGTTGTTTGCCCAAATTGGCAATGGCCTTTATTTTACCGGTGGCCGTCTCCATCACGATGGCGGTTCCGTGCAGCGAATTATTACCCACCAGCATTTTCATCAAGGCACTTTCCGTTACATCCTGTATGTAGGTATCGAGGGTGGTAATAATATCCTTGCCATTTTCGGGTTCCACTTCTGCTCCTTCTACGGGCATGTAGGCACCTGCGATATAGCGCATCAGGCGCTGCCCCGGCCTTCCCCTCAACAAACTGTCATAACTCTGCTCGAGGCCCACATTCAACTTTGCATTGTCCCTGGATAGCCCGATGGTTCTGTTAGCCAGCAATACATAGGGATTAATACGCTTGTCACGCAGGCTAAAAATAAACCCACTCCGGTTCCTTCCCTGGCGTACCAGTGGAAAATCCCGCAGGGCAGCATACTCTACAAATGAAATACGCTTCTTAAGCGTATAATACCTGTCTTTATTTTTATAGGCGAGTTGCATTTCCTTTTTGTAGGCAACTGCTTTTTTGTCGCCAAATAGATTGGCAAGAGATATGCTCAATGAATCTACATTGTCCTTAAAGCGCCGGCCATTTTTTTCCCTCAAACCATCTGCGCCAAAATCAACATATACATCAAAGATGGGAATAGAAGTGCTGAGCATGTTTCCATCCTCGCTAAAAATGGTACCCCTTTCGGCAGCCAGGGGTACATATTTTAAATGCAGGCTGTCGCCCACACTTTGCCAATAAGCGCCTT
>JBBQOJ010000147.1:0-6538 GCA_038330815.1 Chitinophagales bacterium
GTTTAATTTACCGGCCGTTGCGGGTGAGGTAAAAGGGCCCGGTAAACCGGGTACAGCACTTTTAAAAGAAGGTAATTTTATAAAGATTTTTCTAGTCCTCGCCACGTTCAAAAATAATACACAACCTGTAAGCCGCGAAGATTTGTTGCCTGCAGCATTCTTTGCCTTATTACGTGCCGGTGAAAACGAACTGTTGGCAATGGTAACAATTGCTATGAGTGTAACCGCAACAACTACAGCCCAACCGGAGATTAATTTCAGGGAGAGTGTAGCAGCGCTTTACCAGCAACAACCCGTGCAGGTGCAGGATGATCCACAAAAACGCAGGTGGGGCGGCCAGGAATCAGCGAATGGAAAAATACTAAAAGCAGCCGTCACCAAAAAAGGACTGGGGTTATTTAAGGTCATCCTCACCCTTGAAGCCACCAGTGGCCCCAGGTTGGGCGAAGTAGCGTTTTTCCTGCATGATTCCTTCAGAGAGGAAATTCAATATGAGACCATGGTTAAAGGAAAGGCGCAGTTAACCGTCACCGCCTACGAAGCATTTACCGTTGGTGCTTATACAGAAGATGGTATCATGCTGGAACTCGATCTTAATAACGTAGACGGTTACCCTAAAAACTTCTATTACGAAGAAGTGGATGATACCTTTAAGTCTGCTGTAGAAAAAATTTACCACGAAAAGAAAATCCTGTTTTCTGATGACCCACAAAAAGGGAGGTGGCAGGGCAAGCCCATTGCCAGGGGAAAAATATTAGGTGCCGAAGTGGTATCCTCTCTCCTACCCGGGTATTATAAAGTAACCCTACAGTTGTCGTCAGAAAACCCGAAAAGGCCATTAAAAGGAGATATCGCTTTTTTCCTGCATGATAGCTTTTCTACACCCATCCGTTACCGGAAAGCCCGCGATGGGAAGGCATCCATTACTGTTACTGCTTACGAAGACTTTACGGTTGGCGCCTACACAGAAGATGGCACCATGCTGGAACTTGATCTTCATAAGGTAAAGGGCTTTCCGGAAGGCTTCTACTATGATGATAAAAAAGCGGGCGATGAGTGGCATAACAGCCAAAGTAATGAATAGCCAATGTTGACCCAGCCGCTTGCATGCACAAGGCGCTACTTCACTTAAGCCGACAATGTTTATAAATACAGTTAGCTAGTTTTATAAATGACTATAAACGATTGACAGGGTTGGTTTATCCAAAAAGTAATTCATGTGGTCGCAGGACACTTCGTGTACCACGGGCTTTTTATTCCATGAGTTGGTAGTGGCCAGCGTACCAATACTTTCCACTGTAACGGCAATATCATTGGGCTTCTTAAAAAGCACCAGGTCGAGCGCATCGTAAACACCCCGCTTTTTTATCCGTTTAAATAACCGGTTAATCAAGGAGGTGGTTTCCTCGTAATTCACAATGATCCGTTGTGTATTCCCCATGATAACAGTATAATTTACTTCGGGCGCCATTCCTTTGTTAAGTACCGAATAAATACCTGTCTGGGCATCCATCTGTTTAAACGTTACCTGTACATTGCCTGCCAGTTTACCAATTCCCGAAATCAAAAACATCCACGGCTTAAGGGCTGCAGCCCCATTAATGGCATAGGTTAGCAGCGTATCGGCCATATCCCTTACATCAGCCCAGGGCGTACCGTTATTAGGCGTTCCCAACATGATAAGTTGGGTTACTACTTTGTTACCGCCCAGTTGTTCAATAAAATACCTGCTCACCAACCCGCCCATGGAATGCGCAATAATCACCAGGTTTTGCTGGTGGCCGGGTGTTAAGCCAATTTCGGCCAGCCGGTCGCCCAGCTTAGCCGCCGTTTGCTCAATGGGCGTATTCAGGTTCTCATAATCAAAACACAATACCAGCGTGTTTTCATCCTTCTTTAGTTTATTGCCGGCCGCATCCAGTTTTGTACGCACACATTTTACAATGGTTTCCGTATCGCCAATAATACCATGAATAAACAGCAACACCTTTTCGGCCCTGGCAACTTCTTTTGCGATGGTGGCTTTATCATTATCGTAGGTAACCTTTCCTTCCTCGCTTACCGTAGCAATGGCCAACCGGGGGTACTCGTATTTAAACCCAAGTGTTTGCCCGATTACTTTTTGAAAATAAATTTTGATCGATCCAAACAAACTTTTATGGGTGATGGCCGCATCCGAGGCGGTTTCTTCGGGTAAGGTTTCAATGTATATTTTGCCATCGCTGCCGCTGTACCCAACCGGGTAATATAGTTTGGTTTCAGGGTCGTAACCAATCGGAATAATATGGTCTTCATCGGCAGACCGGGTGGTGACAGTTTCAATAACCAACGGATGTTCGGCCGTTACCACTTCGCGGTTAGCCACTTCCGTTAGTTCCAATACATCCATCGCAGCACCGGATCGGGTTCCATCGTTGGCAAGGTCAAACGGCACCAGGAAACTATTGCGGTTCGCTTCATGGGGCGGCAGCACAAAGTCGGCGGCATTTACGCCCTGTGCCTGGAGTGATTTTTCAGTTGCCCCGGTGGCGTTGGAAAGATGATCGTATATCGTTGAAATTTTGTCGGAGCCGGTAATAGTAACTTTTGCTTTTAGTTGCTCATGTGCGCCGATGGTAATACCCCGTAATTGTGTTTCGGTACCCTTTTTAATTTCCGTTTCGTCCATTGGCTTGATAATCCTAAAGCCGATTGTTTCCGTCTTCCATTCTTTGGTAGCGATGGATTTACCACGCGGTGCACCACCCGGGCTTTTTGACCGGTGTGCCGTAATTGCAGGATTCAATTCCAGCCCTTCCTGTGCCAGTCCATCCATTGGAATTTTATCGGTACTGATAAATAATTTCAAATACTCGGTGGTTTCGTTGTATCCCAGCTCCTGGTAGTCATCATTGATATTTAAATAAATGACGTCGGTTGCCTGGTTGTTCATGGTAAAGGTTAACCAAGCTTCGCCACCTGGTTTAATCTCCATGTTGCGGTCAAAATAATCAATACTGATACCATAATTGAATTCCAGGTAGGCATTGGCAATCCAAAGTGTTTGCGTTCCGGTATTGTTGATTAACAATTTGAAAGCCGGGCTTACCCAATCATTACCATCTTTGGTATAATACAAATCGTTGAGTACTTTTATTTCTTTCAGGGCATCAAAACCACCATTTTCTCCCGACCTGTATAAAGTGATCTTGTAATCTTTATTTGTTAATTGCGAGGCCGGGTTATTCAATTCCTGCAGGTGCTTCCATTTGGCCAACCTTTCCACATCATTCAAAAAACCAACTGCCGCTGCTTCATTATTAACTATAGTTGGTTTAAATAGCGGTTGGTCAGAACCAGGCAGGGTGATAAAAACCGCCGATTTATCGGAATGAATAAAATACTGGCCGGGGCCATCATCAACGATGGCTACCAATGCCGAAGGTGACTCATCCTGTGCCTGCTGCACCAGTTTTCGCACAGCGGATGTTGTTGAAGGGGCAAAGGAAAGTTTAATATGGGGTTCTCCCATTTGCCGTTGCACTGAAGCAAAATAGGTGTTGTCGTTTCCGCCAAATTCAGGCTTTGCCAATAGGGTAGAAAAATCAGGCGAAGGGCTACCTGTAATTACAGAATCAGCAACCCCTTCAATACTAATGCCATCTCCTACGGATACATTGTGGAGTGAGCCTGCCTTAATACACCATTTGTACTTTGGATCATAATACACCAGGTACGCCGGGTTAAACACGGATAATTCCTGTGATAAGAAAATTTTGTTTTTCTCGTCCGGGGGCAAATCGCCATTGATATTAATATCCGGGTGTTGATCCGGTACAATATTTTTTACAAATATCTGCGCTTTATCAACTAATTCCTTGTAGCTGATTTTACCTCCACAACTGTATAAGGTTTTTACCATGGAATGGGTAAATGCGCCTCGCTTCTTTCCTTCTATCGTTAATTCTTTCGAGGTTTGGCTATCCCGGGAAGCCGCAATATGAATATGGTTGCCCCTGCGGACGGTTACCCTTTTTTTTCCTGAAATTTCTTCATTGGAAATATGGTAAGCCCGTAGCTTTTCTTTATCCACCGTTGCTACATATTCGTAGCCCAGGTACTCCTCGGGTTTGGCAGGCACCGATTCACCGGGCATCATTCTTTCGGTAATGCCGCTATCATCAATGGCCTTGGTGATGGTACCAGAATGACAGCAATCAGTAATGGCTACAAAACTAACACCCGGTTTGTCGATCATGGTTTTCCATATCAAAAAGCTCATCTCTTTATCCATTAAATCACGCCCACCAGGCAACCGGCTATCCTGGCAAACAAATGATTGTACAAACCCGCTGCTATCCGTCCAAAACTCTTCCGGGGCGTTTGAAAAGGAGCCGTGGCCGCTGTAATAGAAAAAGCAGGTGTCACCGGCTTTTGCTTTTTTAAAATGATCAAAAGCAGCGATAAAATTATCCCGTGTTGGTTTATCATCATCATCATCGGTAAGCCTTTTAATATGCAACTGCTGACTTTTACCATACAGCGTTGTCAAACACTCTGCTACTGCGTTGACATCATTCACACATCCCTGCAAGGGTTTTACCGGGTATTGATTGATTCCTATAAGTAAGGCAAATAAGTTGGCCATATGTAAGTGTTTTATTTGGGGAAAATAATTTGATTGCCAGGCAACGAAGGGTTGCGTTGATTACATTGGTTAACGAATGGATATTGGAAGAAAGGAAGGAAACCATCAGCACACACTGGTAGCATCCGGAATTGTCAACGGCCACAGCATCGCATTTAAACAGCCATAAATATACATATCAATAACCTATTATATTGTTTTTTTATTATGCGGTCATCCCCATTAAAGCAACTGGTATAGGATGATAAAACAGCCGGGCAACATGGCCCTGGAATCTTTACAGTGATGTAGCGCATCGCTAACCAATTGATGCAACTTTATTTTTCATCCCTGGTAATTAGCGGTAAGCCGTTATTTGAATAAAAATGAATAGTAAGTTTTCCTGGTAATAGTTTACTAACAGTCCTTTTTCCCTCCTTGTCAATCAAGGCACACCCGGTAGTTACTAACGTGTAGCAACAAACGTTTTTTGTCCCGGGAAATTTATGTATTATCTTACCAGCATAAAAATGGCAAAATGAACATCCTGGTTTTCATCTGAACCTTAATAATATATGAATCAAAATCGCCTGATGGCTTTCAGCAGTTCGCGGGTGGGTAACAGTGGCTATCTTGAAACAGTCTTACCTGTAATAAAGGCCTTTTTAGGCGAACGTAGTTTGCAGATCGCCTTTATTCCCTTTGCAGCTATAGGAAATGAATATGAAGAATACACCTCCATGGTTCGAAAAGGTTTGGAAACCTTGCCCCATACCATTGATACAGTAACACCCGCCAACGCTAAAGCACTGATTGAAAAAGCAGCAGTAATTATGGTGGGCGGTGGAAATACTTTTAAATTATTACATGATATCTATGCCTTTAAATTACTGGATATCATCCGCGACAAGGTGAACAGTGGCGTGCCCTACATTGGTTGGAGTGCGGGTGCCAATATTACTGGTCCTACCATCGGTACTACCAACGACATGCCCGTGATTGCGCCGCCCAATTTTAATGCACTGGGTTTATTGCCTTTCCAGATCAATCCGCATTACACCAATGCCAAACCGCCCGGTCACAATGGCGAAACCCGTGACCAGCGCCTGCAGGAATTTTTGCTTGTTAACCCCGGTGTGCCGATTGTTGGAATGCCGGAGGGAACAGCACTCAGGCTGGATAAGGGCGTTTTGGAATTAATCGGACCGGTGCCAGCCATTTTATTTAGCCGGGAAGTTGACGACCAGGCATCCACCCGCAAAGAAATTCAACCGGGAGAAAATTGTTCCTTCCTGTTATAATGATATCGCTGATAACCATGCAACCCAATCCTTAATAATTTACTGATGAAGGACTTTTCCTTCCCATAGTGAGAAAAAAATAAGCGTCTTTTTAATGCCCATCAAAAAAACAACTGCATGAATAATTTATTCAAAAAATTTATCGTTGTGTGCTGCCTGCTACAAATAGCAGGATATAATAATGCCGGTAATTTAGGAGATACCAACGCGTTGGCTGCCTTTAATGTTGATAGTCTTGGCAAAAACATTGAAACACTCTCCGGCGATTATTACCTTGGCCGGAAACCCTTTGGCGAAGAGGAAGCCAGGACATTGCAGTTTCTATTGGATCAATTTCGGACGGTTGGATTGGAACCGGGCAATGGCGATAGTTATCTCCAGGAAGTACCCACAGAACTCCTTACTTGCCATATAAAAAAGAATAAATTTTCGTAAAATAAAAGAATACTTAAATTGGGTAATGCAATTGATGTTACCCATATTTCCTACTGACACCAGGCTGATATCCAAATGCCTCGGTGTTTATGAAAAAGATTCCATAGTTCAATACATTGCTAATGGCTTACCGGTTTATAGCCATCTGTCGGAGGACCTTCAGAGTTTTCGTTTTATCACCAGCAATTTTATTAAC
>JBBQOJ010000148.1:0-6530 GCA_038330815.1 Chitinophagales bacterium
GAAAGGCAATCTTTATCACTTTCGAATTGTTAAGTCCTTCCTGCCGTATCTTTTCAATGGCCACCATGTCCACTTTTTCCTGGGCATAACCGGGTTGAACGCACACTACTACCCAAAGTCCAATACTTATAATTTTTCTCATTGATAAATTAGTTTAGTGAAAAGTAAGGTAAGGAAATATTTTTACAGATGTACCCGGTGGGTGCATCCCAAATTGTCGTTCCTGATTTCGGTCGGTGTCCTTTACCAACCATTTGTTACTGCGATAATTTGTAATGCAATATGCAGGTAAGTAAAGTTGTATGTCTAAATGATGTGCAGTGCTCCAACCTAAACCAGGTGTATGTTGGGCAAAGGAAAAAAGCTTTCACCAACAACCACTGAAGCGTTTTTGGCCAGCAAAATGTGGGTGATGGAATGCTGTTACTTTTACACCCTGGGCTGGCATAATTCAGCAATAAAACGGTGGTATTTTCGTGCATTGATCTACTATGAATTCTTATTTCCGGAGTGGCTGTAGTTTCCAATAAGTAAGACTTCGCCATGCCCACTCCAGCGGACCGAAGCGACAATAGCGCAGCCATACATGGCTCCATGCGATTTCGATTACCCAGATGACGGCTACCACATAATAGTTTTCGTATCGTTGTAACTGTCCAAATTTTGCGAAACCAATTCCGTAAAAATACACTGCACAGAGAAACGATTGAGCCATGTAATTGGTAAATGCCATTTGCCCAACCGGACGCATCAGTTGAAACAGCCAGTTAAACCAACCCGATTTGTACAGCAACATTATCAGCCCAAAAATACCCGGCGAGCGGAATTTTAGCCAGGTAAGCAGGTGAAATTTACCCCATCCAGGTTACTTCCCGCTATTGCTATCCAATGCTTTCGGGTTAGCCCTGCCGAACAATCAAAAGAAAAGGAAAGGCTATCGGTAACGCCTACCCCAAATTTCGAAATGATTATCCATAAAAATAAGTAAAGCTCCGCCATGTGATCAATCAAAACCAGGTGCCTAACCAAACATCTATAAAATATTCATGGGGAGATGGCGTAGCGATTTGCTGCAGTAAGAATTGACAATAAGGATAAAAGGGGAAAGACTAGTGGGGTGGGATACAGCAACTTCCCTGCAACTTGGTGAAGTACAGTTTTAAGGATAACCAATTGGCTAATATATACGCTCCGCCAGGCCATTAATAATTGAGCAGCTGGTTGATCGAGGCAGGCAGGCGGCTATATGCCATAAAGTTTTGCTCCAGTACTACATTAAACGGAATTGGGGTATCCAACGAAGCGCAGCGAAGCACGGGGGCATCCAGCATTTCAAAACAATGAGCAGCAATCCAGGCGGCAATTTCCCCGCCAATGCCACCTGTTAGTGTGTCTTCATGCAATATCAATACCTTGCCGGTAGCCTGTACCGCTTCTTTAATGGCGGTATAATCAAGTGGCAGTAGCGTCCTTAGATCCAGCAGGTAAATGGATACTTCCGGGTGATTTTTTATATAATCCAATGCCCAGTGTACGCCGGCACCATAGGTAATGATGCTGATATCATCCCCCTGTTGCAACACCCTGGCTTTGCCAATTTCGATTTCATACAATGCTTCCGGCAAAGGACCGGTGATGCTTCGGTACAGGGCCTTGTGTTCGAAAAACAACACCGGGTTTGGATCGTTGATGGCTGCAATTAATAATCCCTTAGCATCGATGGGACTCGAAGGGTACACCACTTTTAAACCAGGCGTATGTACAAACCAGGCTTCATTGCTCTGGCTGTGAAACGGGCCTGCCCCAACCCCCCCGCCGGTGGGCATACGAATCACCACATCTGCGTTTTGTCCCCACCGGTAGTGAAGCTTTGCCAGGTTATTAATTACCTGGTTAAACCCAACCGTAACAAAATCTGCAAACTGCATTTCCACCATGGCCTTGTAACCCTGCAGGGAAAGTCCGAGCGCAGCACCAATAATAGCGCTTTCGCAAATGGGTGTATTGCGTACCCTTGCCTTGCCAAACTCAGCTACAAAACCCTCAGTAATTTTAAAGGCCCCTCCATATTCGGCAATGTCCTGCCCCATTAATACCAGGTTGGGATGTTGTTGCATACTCTGGTAAAGGCCTTCCCTGATCGCATCTATAAAACGGGCTTCCGGCTTTGTCTTCATCTCCACCTGCTTGCCGGGTTGGCGGTTATCCAATACGGGTGTGATTTTACCTTGTTCAACCAAAGGGCTGGCATACAGGTCGTGCAATTCTTCCCGCGTGTCCGGCAGCATCGGGCCAACATCATACCCTAATCGCAATTCCGTTTCAATAGTGTCCTTTATTTCTTTGCGGATATGCGTTACTGTTTGTTCAGTCAATACTTCCTGTTCCAGCAGGTATTGTTCGTACTGCCGGATCGGATCTTTTTGTGCCCATAATTCAAACAGGTGCGGGGGTACATATTTGGTGCCGCTGGCTTCTTCATGGCCACGCATCCTGAAGGTCATACATTCCACCAGGTAAGGTTTTTGATGTTGAATACAATATTCCCGTACGCCTTTGATGGTATCATACACTTCCAATAGGTTATTTCCATCAATACGAATGCCTTCCATCCCATAGCCTTTGGCTTTATCGGCAATGGAATAACAGCGAAATTGTTCGCTTACCGGTGTGCTTAAGCCATAGCCATTGTTCTCTATCAAAAAAATAACCGGCAGGTTCCATACCGCTGCAACATTGAGTGCCTCGTGAAAATCGCCTTCGCTGGTGCCCCCTTCGCCGGAAAAAGCAAGGGCGATTTTATTTTCCCCGCTTAAGGTATGGGCCAGCGCCACGCCATCCGCAATGGCCAGCTGCGGCCCCAGGTGCGATATCATACCACAGATATGATGGTCGCGGTTGCCGAAATGAAAGCTTCTTTCCCTTCCCTTGCTATACCCGTCCTTGTTACCCTGCCATTGCCTGAACAATTTGTGCAGCGGCATATCCCGGCTGGTAAAAACGCCCAGGTTTCTATGCAATGGCATAATCCATTCATCACTATTCAGCGCCATAGTAGCGCCTACGGCGATTGCCTCCTGCCCAATGCCGCTAAACCATTTGGAGATTTTTCCCTGCCGGAGTAAAAGCAGCATTTTCTCCTCAATCATGCGGGGTAGCAATAATCTTTTATAAAGCAGTAAGAGGGTTTCGTCTGGTAGCGCTTTCCTGTTGAATTGCATGTAACCGTTTTTTATGGCGAATGCCAATTAACTGGCATTAAGGGCATGAAGTTACCAATATTAAGTGCATTCCGAAAAGTAAAACAGTAGTGGTTTTTTAAAAAACCGGCGCCTATTTTCCTGGCCGGCGCAGTCGGCAAAAACTCCACCTACTAAAATTTTGTATTGATTAACCATTCTTCTCACAATTGATTTATGCAATCGCAGCGTTCGCTGCATCCAATTAAAAAATTTATTGTTATGAAAAAGTTTGCTTTCTTCCGCAATGGATTGCTTTGCTGCCTGCTGGTAGCTGTTACCGTTTCGGCCACCACCGATGCTCCTGTTAAAAAACATCCGCAACCACCAGCCGGGAAAGCGCGTATCCAGGTGGCCATATTGCTGGATGTAAGTAATAGTATGGATGGCCTGATTGAACAGGCGAAGGCGCAGTTATGGAATATGGTGAGCGTGATGGGAAGGGCCACCTGCAATAAAGAAACCCCGGCCATTTCCATCGCCTTATATGAATATGGGCGAAGCAGTAATGATGCCAGCCAGGGATATATTCAACAGCTTAGTGGCTTTACCGATAACCTCGATCAATTATCCGAAACATTGTTTTCCATCAATACGCTGGGTGGGGAAGAATATTGCGGGCAGGTGTTACTTCGCTCCATTGATGAGCTCAACTGGGACGGGCAAGCCAGCAGTTACAAGGTTGTTTTTATTGCCGGCAATGAAGATTTTTTACAGGGGAAAGTGGGTTGGCAACAGGCTTGTACCGCGGCAGCCCGAAAGGGGGTAATTGTAAATACCATTTATTGTGGCGATAAAATGCAGGGCGTTCGCGAACATTGGAGCCTGGCGGGTGAATGTGGCAATGGAAGCTATACCAATATTGACCAGGATGCTAAAACCATTGATATCCCTACTCCCTACGATAGTATTCTTTTTTCGTTGAACGACCAGTTAAACGCCACCTACATTGCTTTTGGCAATAGTGGTAACAAACAGCAATTAAAACAGGAAGCAGTAGATAAAATGAATTACTCCATGAGCAAATCTGTGGCAGCAAAACGGGTAGCGGTAAAGGGCAAACGGGAATTGTACAACAATGCCGGATGGGACCTGGTAGACGCCGCTGAAAAGGATAGCCTTATTGTTACCAGGATAGACCGGTCAACACTACCGGACAGCTTGAAAACAATTAGCAAGGAAGCATTGAACAGGATGGTAAATACTAAAAAAAGCCAGCGGCTAAACATCCGGAAAGAGATTGATACTTATAGCCTGCAGCGGGAAAAGTACATCACTTCAAAAAAAGCGGAATTGTATAAAGGAAAAAATGGTACTACGCTGGAAATTGCGATTGAAAAAATTATCAGGCAACAGGCAGCACAATTCAATATGGTGATTCAATAGGCTATTACTGTACTTCCCGCTGACTGGTGGTTCGCCGTTCGCGAAAAGCCCGCTTATGTATGAAGGAGTTAAAAAACGATAAACAAAAACTGAACAGCACCGCATACCAAAATCCGTCAATGCTAAACCCGATGATAAAATATTCCGCTGCCAGGATGATACAGGCATTAATGACAAATAAGAACATTCCCAGGGTAAGCACGGTTACCGGGAAAGTGATTACTATCAACAAAGGTTTTATGGTGGCATCCAGCACCGCCAGCAAGGCAGCTACCATTAAAGCGGTAAAAATGTCCTCAATTTCAATGCCGGGCAACAGGTAGGCCAGTATAAAAGCATTGACCGTGGTGATTACTATTTTTAGTACAAACGTCATATGGTTTACAATTACAATGGTGAGCAGATTGTGGTTGTAATCTTACGAAAATTTATTTACATAACATATAGTCCATGCTATTATATAAGTCAATTATTCGCCGTACCTGGCGATTTAATTCCGATGAAACATTCAAACCCAATAGCCAACAATGCCAACCTTCGACTGGTTTAAGCAGGTGCACGGGAAGGCAAAAAAATTGATTTATTGCCTTTGCCACAGCATATTGTTGCAGCCATACACTTCAACCTTAAAACCCAACGAGGTACAGGGATGATAATTAAATGACAACCAGTTCATAAAAGTCGTCGGGTTGTAGATATTTTTGTGCCAGGGTACGTAAGTCTTCCGCAGAAATGGTTTTGATGGTTTTGATGGTATCGTAAAAATAATGCTCATCCAGGTTGTTCAGGATAATATTCTTCCACCGGCCGATGATATGAAACGGGCCATCCAGGTCGCCAAGAATGGAACCAATCATGTAGTTTCTTACCAGCAATAATTCTTCCTCATCAATCAACTCTTCCCGCAACAGCGCCATCTCCTTGTACACTTCCTGCACTGTTGCTTCGCTTACCTCCTTACCCGCTTCGGTGCTAATCATCCAGGCACTGTTCTGAATATGGTTTTGAATATAACTGTGAATGCCATACGTGTATCCTTTCTCCTCCCTGATATTGCTCATTAACCTCGAACCAAAAAAACCGCCCAACACCGTGTTCAATACCATTACATTCATAAAATCGGGATGCTGCCGGCTGGGGAACGGCCTCGCCATCCGGATGGCACCTTGCACGCCTGCCGGATCATTTTGAATGCGGTATTGCCTTTGCGCTGCCGGTATCATGAGATGGGTGGTGGTGATGCCGGTAATATCCGTAATGGATAAATCGCCAAACTGTTGGTTCAGTTGTTCAAAAAGGTCGGCGGGTAAATTACCGGCCACAAATATCACGGCATTGCCGTTAACATAATAGCGCTGGTAGTGCTCTTTTAGCTGGTCGGTAGTAAGGGCCTGGTAATCTTCGGCCACCAGGTATTTCCCATAAGGATGGTGTTCGCCATACAAATAGGCATCAATGAGCCGGTTGGCTACAAAATCGCATTTCTGCAGGTTAACCGATAATTTTTGCTGACTGTTTTGCTGATAAATTTCCAGTTCGGTTTCCGGAAATACACTATCTGTCACCATTTCCCGTATTACCGGTAACAATTTGTCCAGGTGTTTAGTAAGCGTATGGAGGGAAACGTTGGCCGTTTCATTATGGCAGGAGCGGTTGCAATAAGCGCCATAGTATTCAAACTGTTCGTTGATCTGGAAGGCTGTTTTGGTGGAGGTACCATTACGCAACAGGTAATTGGTGCCAGCGGCTACACCGGCTTTTTTTTCATAACTGTTGCCTGCATAAAAAACCATCTCCATTTGCAGCACTTCTTGTGCACCGGCATTGATGGCATATACGGTAACCCCATTATTTAATATATATTTTTCGTAGGGCTTTAATTGCAGGCTAAATTCAATCGTGTCT
>JBBQOJ010000149.1:0-6518 GCA_038330815.1 Chitinophagales bacterium
TTTGAAAAAGTATATCCTGATATGGACTTTGAGCGGGTGTATGGCAGTGATATGAAAAAAATGGTTAAATGGTTGGGGCTGTTAACAACCAACGAGGTAGAAATAAAGCTTTCTGAAAACCATGATCAGGATAACCTTGCCCATGATGTTGTAACACCCAAAGCAAAAGCGACAGAACAAAAGCAGTCGAGCGTAAAAGCGGCACCACCCAAAAAAATTAATTCACCCCGAAAAATGGCTTAGTAATCACCAACTTCCTGTTTTTTGCCTTGTTGACATGAGGCATGGAAATCTACGGCAACCGCCTACGCCATCAAATAATTCATCATTATGATATGCTTAAACCCCCAACAGGGGTTTTTTTGCTAACCAAATCCAACAGCTAACTTTCATTTCTATCGTGAATGATAATTAAAATATACTTATATGTATACTGCAGCCATAAATAAGATTCCCCGGCATTTTGTTCCAATGGGTTTTGAAGTAACTACCTGGCAGGAATTGGAGCCCTACTTTAAAGATTTATTGGAAAAAAGCATTTCCACCAGGGATGACCTTGAACAGTGGCTGAGTGATGTAAGCGAACTGGAAGCCGTAGTAAGCGAAAACGCCTGCTGGAGACAGATTAAAATGACTTGCGATACAGAGAATAAGGAATTAGAGGCGTCTTTTAATTACTACTGCATGGAACTGCAACCCAATATTCAGCCCTATTCGGATGCCCTTAATAAAAAGCTCATTCATCATCCCCTTATAAAGGAACTGGATGAAGCCACTTATTATACCTATTTACGGTCGATGCGTAAAAATATTGAACTATTCAGGGAAGAAAATATACCTATCCAGGCGGCCCTTTCCGTTATGCAACAGCAATTTGGTGTTATTTCCGGTAAAATGACGGTAACCATTAATAACCAGGAATATACCTTGCAACAAGCTGCGAAATTTTACGAAAGCCACAACCGCTCTTTTAGAGAGGAGGCTTATCGCAAAGTGCAGGAAAGAAGATTGCAGGATAAAGACGTACTCGACAACCTGTTTACTGAACTGGTGCAAAAGCGCCACAAGGAGGCGCTCAACGCGGGTTTTAGTAATTACCGTGATTACCGCTTTAAGGAATTAGGCAGGTTTGATTATACAAAGGAGGATTGCTATCGTTTTCATGATGCTGTCAAAGAGCATATTATCCCGTTGGTTGATATAATTTATCAAAACAAAAAAGAGCAGTTAGGTGTTGATACTCTACGTCCTTGGGATATTGAGGCGGTACCCGAAGGTGCTCCTTCTTTAAAACCATTTGACACCAGTGAAGCATTGATTCAAAAAACCATTACCTGTTTTTCCCGCTTGCGGCCATTTTTTGGAGAATGCCTCGAAAAAATGAGTGCGCTAAAACACCTCGACCTGGAGAGTAGGATGGGCAAGGCGCCCGGCGGATATAACTGCCCCCTTGCGGAAAGTGGCGCTCCCTTCATATTTATGAATGCTGCCGGCCAGATGCAAGACCTTATTACGATGGTACACGAAGGTGGGCATGCGGTGCATTCTTTTTTGGCGCACCCTTTACCCCTTACCGGGTTTAAAGAATACCCAATGGAAATTGCAGAAGTAGCCAGTATGGCGATGGAACTGTTTAGTATGGAACACTGGGATGTTTTTTTTACCGATGCTGCCCAACTAAGTAAAGCCAAGGCCTACCAGTTGGAAAGGGTAATTACCATATTTCCCTGGATTGCCACCATCGATAAATTTCAACATTGGATTTACGAAAATCCTACGCATACTGTTGAAGAAAGAACGGCTAAATGGTCGGAAGTGCTTAATGAATTTAGTGATAACATCATCGATTATAGTGGGCTTGACAGTTATCGCAACAATGCCTGGCAGCGACAGCTACACCTGTTTGAAGTGCCGTTTTATTATATAGAATATGGCATTGCGCAATTGGGGGCCATAGGAATGTGGCAACAATTTAAAGAAAATCCTGAAAATGCACTTGACAATTATTGCGCTGCCTTGAGCCTGGGAAGCACTAAAACCCTGCCGGACTTATATACCACTGCGGGACTACATTTCGACTTCTCGCCGCCACAGATTAAAAAGCTAATGGACTTTGTAAAAAAGGAGCTATAATTCACAGCAGAATGCAAGTATTAATACCGGGTTGCCATCTTCAGTTAGCGGCAGGCAATTTTTCGAGTTTGGAAATTATTTGATGGTATAGTTGTTGTAATATAAGTTGCTGCCCTTAGGTTGGAAGAATACTTATTACCTTTGTATCGAAATTTTTAAATATAATTGTTATGATTAAAACAGGCAATCCCGTAATTAGTATTTATACGGAAATGACACCCAATCCGGAAACAATGAAATTTGTAGCTAACAAATTATTGTACCCGGGTAAAAGCATCGATTTTCCGGATGAAGTGAGTGCGGCTCCTTCGCCACTGGCCCAGGAATTATTTACGTTTCCATTTATTCGCTCGGTGTTTATTGCCAGCAATTTTATCACGCTAACCAAAACCAGTGGTACAGACGACTGGCAGGACGTGATCCCTACCATCAAGCAATTTTTAAAAGAATACCTGGAAGAAGGAAAGGCGGTTGTAAATGAAGAGGCCGTAGCTTCCATGAAACAAGAGAGCAGCAATGAGGTAAGCGCGGATGACGACGATGTTGTGAAAAGAATTAAAGAGTTATTGGAAAATTATGTGAAACCAGCGGTAGAAATGGACGGTGGCGCTATTCAATTTAAAAGTTATGAAGAAGGCCGTGTAAATTTAATGTTGCAAGGCAGTTGCAGTGGTTGTCCCTCCTCCATGATAACTTTAAAAGCGGGCATTGAAGGTATGATGAAACGGATGATACCGGAAGTGAAAGAAGTGGTGGCAGAAGCAGAATAAAAATCAGCTCGCCCATTCAAACATATTTATATATGGCACCTATACCTACGTATAGGTGTTGTCATTTTAGCTTTTTAACGTTTCAATTTTAGTTGATTATTTTCGATGCCACCATGCCCAGGCCATCAATATAAATTGCAGGGGAAATAACCTTATCCAGGCAGCCCATACAGGCAAACACATTGTTTCGCTCATACAGCCGCCTTTTTGAATCATGTAAACATGGGCAGGAATGAATAAGGTCAGCATCAGGATTACACCATAAGCAGCCAAAGAACGGGTGCTTTTAAAAACCAATAAAATACCCAATACTATTTCAGCCACTCCGCTGGCAATATTTATCAGTTCGGGATTGGGCAGGTAGGGGGGAATAATGGGGTAGTAAGATTCGGGGTTTACAAAATGATTAATGCCTGCACTTATGTATAACAGCACCATCACCACCAGGCTGATTTTTTTAATCATATTTATTGATTTCGTTTAAAGTAACCATGATAAATATACAATCCTATTTCGGGGTTTTTCAAATTACCAAACCAAGGGTGGTTTTAAAATTTCCCGTTTCGTATTATTGTACTATTTAGCCGCAACCTATTTTTGGCCATCATTTTTTTACCTATGGCATCACAGCGATTTTTATTGATTACCCTGTTACTCCTTTTAATATTAACAGGTTGCAGTGTAAGCAACGACCCGGCACGGATCCACTTTCGCCAATTACAATTGGGGATCGTAACGGAGGATACCAGTTATGCCTACAGCCTGCCCTATAAGCCCAACACAACGCACCAACTGGTGCAGGGTTATTTCAGCCAGTATTCACACCGAAACAGGGCAGCGCTCGACTTCAAGATGAAAAGAGGTACTGATGTTCATGCAGCAAGGGGTGGCGTGGTTGTACGAATGAAGGAGGATGGTGTGAAAGGTGGGTGGAACCGTAAATACCGGCCGGAAGGGAACTTTATCGTAATACAACACGATGACAGTTCCAGGGCAGGTTATTGGCACCTGCAGCCCCAGGGTGTTCTCGTAAATGCAGGCGACACGGTACAGCAGGGGCAGTTAATTGGCATAAGCGGCAAAACCGGTTATGCCCTTTTTCCCCACCTGCATTTCCTGGTATGGCGCAATAGCAGGGATGGAAGGTGGCAGCAGATCGCTACACGGTTTAAAACATCAAAAGGAATTATTTATCTTCGGCCTTTCAGAAGATATAAAAATAAACAACCTTAACACTTCTCTTGACGGCGGCTGAAATACTAAAGCAGTTTTTTGTTGATATCCGGGAAACCGGGGTGTTGGAATATATTGCGGTGGCCGCCGGTATTGCCAGTGTTTGGTACTCTCGCAAGGAACACCTGCTGGTTTACCCCGTGGGATTGATCAGTACTACCATTTATATTTACCTGAGTTCTAAAAATGGTTTACTAGGCGAGGCAAGTGTTAATTTTTATTATACAGTGATGAGTTTTTATGGGTGGTGGCGGTGGACCAAAAAAAATAATCAACATCAACCGGTGTTGCATATTACTTCTTCCGGCATAAAGGAGTGGTGTATCCACCTTATTTTTTTTGCTGTATGTTTCATCGTCATATTTTTTTCGTTAACCTATCTTAAGAGAAACTTTGCACCAGAGGCCATTCCCTGGGCAGATGCTTTTGCAAGCGGCACCGCGTTTACCGGCATGTGGCTGATGACAAAGAAAAAAGTAGAAAGCTGGTATTGGTGGATGGCCACCAATATTGCCAGTATCCCGCTATACTTTGTAAAGCATTATGTTTTAAGCAGTATTTTTTATTTGGTATTATTAGTGATGGCGGTGGCCGGCCTGGTAGAATGGAGGAAAAGAGAAAACAATGTAATCAATAAAATTGCACATGGACCAGCCCAGTAGTTACTGTACCGCTATCGCCCGTATGAAACCGGAAGATCAGCAATTGCATTCCGAATACCATGATTTGCATTATGGTTTCCCGATTGAGAGCGACAACGAGTTATTTTGCAGGCTGGTGCTGGAGATTAACCAGGCAGGCTTAAGCTGGACCACCATTTTGAAAAAGCAGGCTAATTTCCGGAAAGCCTATCACAACTTCCATATTAAAAAAGTGGCAGCGTACAAAGAAAAGGATATACAACGTCTTATGAATGATGCCGGTATTATTCGAAACCGTTTAAAAATAAATGCCGCCATTGCCAATGCAACCACCATAATAAGTTTACAAAAAGAGTTTGGTTCTTTTAAACAGTGGCTACAATTTCATCACCCTAACACAAGGGTAGGGTGGACGGCACTTTTTAAAAAAACTTTCCGCTTTACCGGGGGCGAAATAGTGAATGAATTTTTATTAAGCACTGGTTATTTACCCGGGGCACACCACGAAGGATGCGCTGTATATAAAAAAATAATAAACGCTTCACCCGCCTGGCTGAAGCATAGTTGAGCGTATGGTAAAAAAAATTGTGATACTTGGCCCCGAAAGCACCGGTAAAAGTACATTATGTGCGCAGCTGGCTGATTATTTTGATACCCGATGGGTGAAGGAATATGCAAGGGAATATTTATTAACCCACGGTACCGCCTATGCGTTTGATGACTTATTGGAAATTGCCAGGGGGCAGGCAAGGCTTGAAGATGAAGTGGTGGCCAGCCTGCAAAACCTGCAGATTAATAATGGAAAAAAGATGGATACTATTCCGCAGGGTGTGGAAAATCCATATGAACTGGTTTTTATTGATACCAATATGTACGTAATCAAGGTCTGGAGTGAATTTGTTTTTGGAAAATGCCACCAGTGGATATTAGACGAGATAGTGGAACGAAAATATGACTTGTACCTGTTATGTGATATTGACCTGCCTTGGGTGAAGGATGAGCTGCGGGAATACCCAGATCCCAGCGTGAGGGAAAAACTCTACCTGCACTACAAAGACATTATGGTCAATCAGGTGGTTCCCTGGGTGAATATTACCGGACAATATGAAGAACGCTTAAAAGTTGCCATCAAAGCGATTAACCAACTTACTAATTAAAACCATCCTTGCTTTCTAAACATTCTTAGCATGATCAGCGGGATGAAAAGCATCAGGCCTACAGAGATAACGAAACCCCATTTGTTATGCAATAAGGGGATTCTTTCAAAATTCATCCCGAATATTCCGCCAATAACAGTAGCGGGTGCCAACAGGCAGGTTACTATCGCCATCACCTTCATTACTTCATTCATCTTCAAATTCACATTGCTTATGTACAGATCGTGCAGGTTCATCATCATATCACGATAGTTTTCAGAAAGGTCGTTGGCCTGTACTATATGATCATACACATCCTTAAAATATTTTTCTGTTCTTTCTTGTATCAGTTCACTTTCGCTGCGCAAAATACCGTTTACCAGTTCACGTACCGGTGCAATACTGCGCTTTAAAATGATCATCTCTTTTCGCAGCATATTTATTTTAGCCAGGCTGCGTTTATTAGAATGGCGCACAATGTCTTCTTCCAGTAATTCAATACGTTCACCCAATCGCTCCATTACCACATAGTAATTGTCCACTATCATATCAATCAGGGAATAGAATAAAAAGTCCGCACTGTTTTGCCGGATTTTACTGCCGTT
>JBBQOJ010000150.1:0-6516 GCA_038330815.1 Chitinophagales bacterium
AACCTGAACACATGCGGCGACAAACTAACCAGGCGATCGTAAGAATAAGTGGTTTTGTGGTTGATTGCTACGCGTATAGCCATAATAAAAGGAATTTTTAAAATAAATGAATGGGCGAACAATCGGTATAAAAATAGCGGGTTTTTACAGGCTTTCAAAATTTAATGTAATGTTGCCCAGGTGCCAGGATAATAGTACGGCAGCCCCCGGTTGCAGCAACTGCCCTTCAACTTTCTGCCCCTTTTCACCTTTTGAAATAATAAACTCGGCCCACCTGCGTTACGGTAAAAAACACTTTCTTCCATCCATACTTTTTATTATTTTTCTACTTCAAATAACCAATTGCGTATCTCCATAATGCAAACTTAAAATTTCTGAGATGAAACACCTTAGCCTACTACTGTATTTTATTATATATCAGCCACCAGCATAGCGGCGCAGGAGATTGCTGCAGATGAACATACGCAGCTGCTCACCGATCAGGACGAGCTAAAAAAATATAAATCAGAAAAAATCAAGGCCATTGAACTACTGGCTTCCGGTGGCGCTCTTTTCCTTGTAAGCGGGATTATTTTAATAAACAATGCGGCATCATTTTCACTTGACGTATTTGGTAGTGGAAATACTGTAAGCCAGGCAGATGACCTTTCGCCATTTATTGGTGTGATGAATATTACCGGCGTAGTGGCTATTCTGGGTAGCATTCCCGTATTTAAATCGGCTAACAAACATAAAAAAAGAGCAATGAGCCTGGGGTAAAAAATGAACTGGTTACCACCATCTTCCGGGGTAATAGCTATACCCGAAACCTACCGGCAATTCGCCTTACAATAACACTTTAAAAATTCATTTCTCATTAGAAATATTTTACTGGGTTCATTTTTGAAAACGGGGATTGCAATACTGAAAACAGGGGTGATGTATAAGCTGCAGCTATAAAATAAATTGGAAAAAATCAACTCCTTTTATTACTTTAACCAGGGGCTTGCCACCTGATTCCTTAAGAAGGGAGCGGGTTGTTCCCTGGCTGGAAATACTGGAATTATTTACTATCAATTTTTAAATTGCCAGTAATGAAAAAACAACTTTGCTCATCGGGTTGATATTTACCTTTTGTAGCGCAGCTGCCCAGGAAATAACAGCTTCAATTCCCATGTATTCAAGTACCAAACAGGAGTACATGAAAAAAAGCAGGTTGCAAAAAAAGGGCCATTATTTTGTTATCAGCCGGGGTTATAGCATATGTAGGAATGGAGTTAATGCTGCAAGGAGATTTCATTGAATCGAATATTTGGGGTACAAATCCAATTAACGGCAACCGCGAGGCATTTGCAGGATAAATTTTATTTTCAGGAGTAGTTGTTATGCTGGGGAGTATCCATTTATTTATTGCATCACGCAGGAACAAAAAAAAAGCCATGAGCCTGGGGGTAAAAAACGAACCTGTTACAACAATCATTCAGGGTAATCTATTTACCAGGAACCTACCCTCCTTCCGACTTACAATACCGCTTTAAATAACCATCTATCCGCTAGAAGAATGAACCCGGCACCTGCAGGTGCAAGGAATCATATACCTGTTCAACGGTTGTTTTATCTTCAGCAAGTACAAAAAGGCGGTCATTTTCCTCGATCCGGGTGGCCCCGGTGGGGATGATATAGGCATCATCGCGGGTAACTGTCATTATCTGTGCACCTTTTGGAAGATCAAGTTCTACCAGCATCTTTCCAATAACGGTATTGCCCGGCGCAATGGTTACATGTACTTTTTCTTTTTTGGCATTCTCGGTAATTTCAAGATCAGTGCGCCTTTTTGCCTTGGAGGGAATGTCGAGATGAAGCATTCTGGCTACAAAAGAAAGGGTTGTTCCCTGCAGCAATACCGAACTCACCGAAATAAAAAATACCAGGTTAAAAATGGTTTCGGCCCTGGCTACTCCGGCAATCAGCGGATAAGTTGCAAATACAATCGGTACACCCCCTCTTAATCCTACCCAGGAAATAAATAACTTACTCCTTGTGTTGGATTTAAAAAAAGCCAGGCTTAAAAACACGCCTACCGGCCGTGCAACAAAAATCAGGAAAAAAGAGATCAACAGCCCCATGCCCATTACCGGGAGTATTTTAGTGGGAAATACCAACAGGCCCAGCGTTAAAAAAAGGGTGATCTGCATCAACCATGCCTGCCCGTCGTAAAACCGGAGGAGGCTGCGCTTATGAATAAAATTACTATTGCCCAACACAATGGCATTAACATAGATCGCCAAAAAACCATTGCCTCCCAGGGCATGGGTGGCCGAATAAGTGAGCATGGCCAGGGCGATGGTTAATACAGGATACAGGCCTTCTGTTTCCAATTTAATATTATTGATCAACCATAAACTACCCCGCCCCATCAGGTAACCCAGGGCACCGCCAATAATAAACTGTTGTAAAAAGGAAAAAGCCAGTTCCACCAGTTTTACCTCACCACTAGCCACGATAGCAGTAAGCGAAATGGTAAGGAAATAGGCCATGGGGTCGTTACTGCCACTTTCCAACTCCAGTACAGGCCTGAGATAACCTTTTAAACCAATGCCCTTATTTCTTAGAATAGAGAATACAGCCGCAGCATCCGTGGCAGATACGATAGACCCCAGTAAAACGCCTTCGGCCAGTGAAAAATCAAACACCAGGTGTACAAATATGCCTACCGAAAACGCGGTTAATAATACACCTGTCGTTGACAACATGACGCCCTTCCACAAAACTGGTTTTATCACTCTCCAGTTCGTATCCAGTCCCCCGGAAAAAAGAATAAAATTTAGTGCAACGATGCCTATAAACTGGGCCAACCCAGTATCTACAAAATTAATACCGCCAATACCTTCCGATCCCGCCAGCATACCCACTACCAAGAAGAAGATTAACGTGGGCACCCCCAGTTTACTAGTGGTTTTACCAGCGATGATGCTGACGAGCAATAACAGCGATCCCACTAAAATAATATTGTCTGCGTCCAGTTCCATTAATAGCTAATTTGGTATGATATAAATTACTATGGTGGCAACGTTGCGTTTGTTCCCCGAACATTCGTTGGCTACCTGCCACCATCTTCATCATTTTTTCATAGGAAGCAATCAATCGTTTAGGCAATGTCGAAATCAGCTAATTACCAGTACTGGTGAAAATGATAGATATGGTAAAACGAGGCGATGATACACTTTCGTTCTGTTAGGAAAATACCTGGAAATTTGCCGGCAATCGTGCCGGCGGAAATTAAAGTACCATTATCCATCAATGTAAAACAATTATTGTGTTGAAAAACCAGTTTAAATCCGCAGTCTTTGAGGGGAGCCTGTGCCTTCATCCTCCTGGATGTGCCGGTCTGAACTGTTACCGCCTGAAAATTTTCTTGAGTTTTAACGGCCTGGTAGGCACCAGCGAAGGATGAGCTAGCAATCAACAATTTATCATCGCCAGTAAGCAATTGTAATAAACAGGAAACAAGTAAAATTTTGCCCATGCCACAAATATAACTATAAATGGAAGCGGTAAAAAATCGCAAATGCCGGTGCAGCAACTACTTTGACAACAAAAAAGAGTAAAGGAAGTACAATTATATCAATTTCGTTTATTTTATAAACCCTTAAGTGACGGAGGGCTACTCGCCACAGCTGATGGCCAGGATTGGAGTACCCGAGAACCTTATCTATAGGACATTGACCCCTCTATAAAAAAATAAAACAGGCGCCCTGTTACAGAACGCCTGCTTTTATTGTATGCAACACCCTACCAATTAGCTTTTACTTGTTTGATAGGTACCTATCTGCGATTTTTTTGCTGGCGTATTGCCTGCTCCTGCATCTATGCCATCTGCATCATTCCCTGGCACCTGTGCCTGCGTAGCAGCTGATGTTACTCTTAGCCTGTTCTCTACATTTTTAACACCTGATATAGATTCAGCCAGGTCTTCGGCCTGCCTTTTTTCCCAGCGGCTTTTTACCGTTCCTGTAAGGGTTACATCGCAGGCTTCCACCATCACTTCAATATCAGAAGCATCCACATTCGTATCGTCACTTAACCGGTCATTTACATCGTCTTTAATGCGGTCGTCAGAACGGGTATAACCTTTGGGCCCTTTCCCGCGGTGCTCGCCCCGTCGCTCATCCGTGCTGCGGCGGCGTTGTGCATCGTCATCGCCAAACCAGGAGGACACTTCGTCTTTAGTACGATCCCACCAATCACGCTCTTCACTATCCCGCTGATCATTGTTGTTCCCACGTTCATAATTTTCACCATCATAACGGGTGTTGGTCCATTGATTCTGATTCCGGCTGTAGCGGCTATCGCCCTGCTGATCGTTGCGGTAGTCTTCCCTTCCACTGTTCCGGTTGTTGTCACGATCCTGGTAATTGCGTTGGGTGTTGTTCCAATCGTTGTTTGAGTTGCTGTTATTGTCGTACCCATCACGGTTACCAGCACGGTCGCGATCATTATTATAAATAATACCATATTCCCTTGTCCTGTCGGTAGGACGGGCTCTTGAAGGCCGGTTGTCTATATTGGTCGTAGGAAAATTAATGTTATCCCTATTATCCCATTCCTGGTTGAAACCACTGCGGTTTCGATTACGGCCATAATTATGATTTGCCATCGTTAAAAATTTAAAAATTAGTAAATGGTTTGCCATAAGTAATGCAAAAGAATCATACCATCCCGTAATAAAACAGGTAGAAGTAAGGGTTGACTATAGATCAACTTAACCTATTACGGCAGGCCATTATTTTGGTAACATTTTGTAGAATAACCTCACCAGTGTCATGGTAATTTTTTCCCGGTTTGGCTAGAAAAATATACCGTACCGCTAATTAAAATTATCGTTAACCGCACATGAAAAAGTCCTGCAACGGGCAGGACAATAAATATTTATCACCAAAAGAAAAGATTAAAAAAAACAGAGAATGAATTTTATAACATGCTGTAAATACAATCTACCGCAGCGGAAGAAAAAATCCAGCCTGCACATTCCAGGTAGAAAGATGCGCAATGCCTTCTTTATTAAAGGGTGTAAAGTTATAAGCGGTACTCAGGCGTACCCCATATCGCTGGTCCTTACTTACCGGCACCAGCACGCCGGCATCTGCACTAAAGGTAGGTTTTGCAAATTGCTGACTATACTTGAATTCGCCGAAGTACTGATCATAATTAATCAAATTAACGCCTGCACCCAACCCTACATAGGGCCTGAATAAACCGGTGTTGGAAAAAGTATAGGTACCTTTTGCAAGTAGGGGAATGGTTTGCAGTGTGTTACTTAACACCGTAGAAATGTCTGAGCCATCCGCTGTTTTGTATAAAGCCCGGTCGTATTTCTGGTAAAAATCGTTGTAAGAAAATTGAGCTCCCACTGCTATTTTTTCGTTAATTGCATAGAGTAGAGAAGCCTGTAGACCACGAAAAGAGGTTTTGGATACATACTCTTTAAAATCGGCACCCATTGGCATCGCCACATTGTAATTAACAGAAAGTTGTACCTCTTTTTGTGCATTTGCATCTACGCCCGATAACAGGCCGATACCAAATAAAATCAATGATTGATAGCAATATTTCATAGTTTAAAATTTTCCGGTGAATAGATACCCCTCTTAAAAGAAGGACAAAAAAATTAGGGTTTCAGGTAAGGTGATTGACTTAATAAGGCTTCGGTAATTGACACTGCGTTGTTGGAATTGAATATACCCGCTCCTCTTGCTAAACCCGTCCAGATGGTATTTAACTGGTTACGGACAGTGTTAGGATTTTTAAGGTCAATCATATCCACCGAAAGTGCTCCCTCCCGGATAGTATAGGTTCCGATGGCATAAGGAAAATTATAACCATAGCCGCCATAGCCCCAATAAAATGGATTCCAGTAATTACCATATCCACCCCAATAATTACCGTAACTAACCACACCGGTAGATTCTGACGTGATCCTAGAAATATTGATACCTACATCAGGTCGTTTGGAGGCGTCTGTTTGCAACTGGTAGCCACGTTGCACCATTGCCTGTGTAATTGCCGTAATAATACTTTTATCAAAAAAGGTGGAAGCCTGGCCAGCAAACCGCCCATTGGAAATCACCGTAACGGAGTCGGCTATGCGAAACGTTTGATAGTTAGAAAAATTAGCGGTGCTGTCATATCTGGTTATGTACACCCGCGACTCTTCCGCAGTCAGGTCTTTCAGTGGATCTTTTTTACAACTGCTCACTAACAATATCAAGGCCCCTAACCCTGCCAGTAAAGTTTGTTGTGTAGGGCGAATTTTAATTTTACTTATTTTCATGGAATCAATTTTATTATAATGTTATGATAAAATACCTGCAAATTTTTTGCTTCCTTAGGTTGTTAAAAACATTAGTTACGAACAAAAGCTGCTACATGGTTTGTTAAATTATCCGGTGGGTAAAATGCCCTTCGCCGACTTAAAATATCACCAAATTTTATGCCCTATGTGCCTGGCTGCTTAAGTGGCGCGGGTAGTGGGGTGGA
>JBBQOJ010000151.1:0-6481 GCA_038330815.1 Chitinophagales bacterium
ATTGCTACAACAAGACACCGATATTAAACCAGACATGATTTTAATGGTGGCCGATGCCAGCAACCTTAAACGAAACTTATTATTTTGTTCGCAAATCATCGACCTTAAAGTGCCGGTAGTGCTGGCACTGTCTATGATTGACCTCGCAAAACAGAAAGGCACCGAAATAGACATTAACGGACTGGAAAGGGAACTGGGTGTTCCGGTGGTGATTATTAACCCGCGTAAGAATAAGGGGATTCCACAACTGAAGAAAATAATTGAACAAACTTATAATGCCAACTTTACTGCTCCCAGGGAATTTATCAATAACCAACCATTGGCGGATAAAGCGATAGAAGACGTAAAAAAGCTGGTGCCCGGCATTAGTGATTATACTGCCTTACATTACCTCATCAACCATGAGCATTTTAAACTGGGAAGGCCGCTGCAGGACAGTATTGAAGCCGTAGAACAGGAACATAAATTTAACCCTACCAAAACCCAGGCAGAAGAAATAATGCAGCGGTATGGACGGATAAAATTTATCATGAACCAAACCGTGGTGGAGGCTGATCCATTGCAAAAAACGTTGTTTACAGAAAAGCTGGATAATATTTTACTCGATAGGAAATGGGGTTACCTGGTATTATTACTGGTACTCTTCCTCTTGTTTCAAAGTGTTTTCCTGGTGGCGCAATACCCGATGGAAGCCATTGAGTGGAGCTTTGGAAAAATTAGTGGCTGGTTGGGAAGCGTGCTACCAGAAACCTGGTGGAGTGATCTTTTAATCAATGGCGTAGTAGCCGGACTAAGTGGTATCGTCATCTTTATTCCGCAGATTATGATTTTATTTGGATTGATCACCCTGTTGGAAGATACCGGTTATATGGCGCGGATCAGCTTTTTAACAGACAAGCTGATGCGTAAGGTGGGCCTGAATGGTAAAAGTGTAATGCCCATGATCAGCGGGTTGGCTTGTGCCGTGCCTGCCATTATGAGTGCAAGGAATATTGAGAACAGGAAAGAACGCCTGCTAACCATCATGGTTACCCCGTTAATGAGTTGTAGCGCAAGGCTGCCCGTATATACCATCTTAATTGCGTTGGTAATTCCTTCAAAACTATATTTCGGTTTTTTGAGTATACAGGGGTTGGTAATGATGTGCCTTTACCTGTTGGGTACTGTTATGGCACTGGTGGTGTCTTTTGTAATGCGCTGGTTTATCAATATACAGGAAAGAAGTTTTTTCATCCTGGAGTTGCCGGTATACCGCAGCCCAAGGTGGAAAAATGCATTAACAACGATGGTGGAGAAGGCACGGATTTTTGTATTTGATGCCGGCAAGGTGATTATGGTGATTAGCCTGTTGTTGTGGGTGCTCAGCACTTTTGGACCACCGGAGAAGATGGCCGCAGTAACAGCCAGCTACCAACAGCAATTAGCCGCACATCCCGACCAGCAAGAGGAACTTGATAAGCAGCGAAAAACAGCCTTGTTACAAAATTCTTTTGCGGGCACCCTGGGTAAAACCATCGAACCCATCATTACCCCGTTGGGATATGATTGGAAAATTGGCATTGCCCTTATTACTTCCTTTGCAGCAAGGGAGGTTTTTGTTGGTACGATGGCCACTTTGTACAGTGTGGGGGAAGATACAGATGAAAACAGCAGCACACTTCGTGAAAAAATGTCGGCTGCGGTAAGGCCCGACGGTAGTAAAGTGTATAACCTGGCCACTGGTATGTCGCTGATGGTTTTTTATGTACTGGCCATGCAATGCATGAGCACCCTGGCTGTAGTAAAAAGAGAAACCCGGAGCTGGAAATGGCCCACCATTCAATTGGTGTACATGACCGTACTCGCTTACGGTATGAGTTGGCTAACGTATATTATATTTCAATAGTACCACTAAATTAAAATAACGGTATCCATTAATATAATTGCACCATTTCCCATCTTTTGCAAACAAAAAAATTACCGGTCTATCACTCACTTTCAAAAAAGTTTGCAGAAATTAAAATTAATCCTCCCCGGTTTGTCAACATTTTGCGATTGCTCCATTCATCACCATCTTTAAATGCTGTTTATTACCAATCAACCTGGTTGCTGATCCTGTTTCTTACCTGTGGGTAAATGTTACTGTAAAGCCTGGCCAGGATGTCTTCCCGGCGGGGCAAATTGATATTGTTGTTAATTAACGCCCAATCCTCGTTGGTAAGCGCCCTTTTGTCACCACGGTAAGTAGCCACTTCCTGCTGCCAGTTATAGGTATCATTAAATGTATTGAATACCACATTTCGGCGGGTAGCAATTTCAACGATCTGGATATCCATTTGTGCCCGGGCGTTAAAAGACTGCCGTTGAATATTCACGGTGGCGGTTACTGTTTGGTAAATGGGTTTGCCGGAAGTGTCGCTGCCCACCTGTATTTGCCTGCTGCGGTTCAGGCTATAATTATAAACAGCAGGTCTTGGAATATCCATATTACGCAGGGTTAAGTCAACTATCCAATCCGGCTGTATTCCTTCGCGCCTGGCTTCCCAATCCGCAAAAAACCTGGCCGGGTACTGGCTGGCAAAGGCTCCGCCCAGGTCGCGGATAAGGTTTTGTTGAAAATATTCATTGCTGTAGTTATAGCCGGTATTGCCCCAGCCGGTATTAAAGAAAAAGCTATTGTCCTGTATAGGATTGATCACTACATTTAAAATGCTGCTGTTATAGGCGTCTTCCATCTTAAGTTGACTATCCCGGTAACCCTTCACCCACGAACCTGCTTTTTTAAAAGCAGCATAAGCCCTTTTTGCATTCTCCCTGCCAGGGTTATCTAACAGCCGGTCGCCTAACTGGTAATAATCTTCGGCAGCACCCTCCCTAATATCGGCGATCTCGTTACGGTAGCTAACCGGCGTTACTAAATTGAGGGACGCATCCGAATTATCAATGGCATCAAACATATTTTGCAGAATACTATACTCGTTGTTCAGTTTGTCCCAACGGCCCATGTCTTTATAAGAACGATATGTCGCAATTTTTTTCAGGTGCTTTTCCTGTACCTGTTTGTACACCACTGCCAGGGCCTTCGTGGCATCCTCGTCATCTGCCCGTTTATTAAGCCGCTTAATTATATCAAATAAAGTTTTGTCTTCATCGCCGCGTAATAGGTAATCCCTGCTGGAGGCACAGGAATTAATCAAAAGAAGGGTTAAAAGCGCGTAAAAAATACTTTTCATAAATTATGTTTAAATCAACAACCGTCTAAATACAAAGTGAATACCAAAATATATGCAAAAATGTATTTATTTAAAATTTAACAGTCAATAATTTTTCATTTCTCCTGTCAAAGGCACTAAACGTTGGTATAAGAATTGGTTACTACTCCCATTCAAATTTTTAAAGATTTTAAAAGCTATATAACGCTTCTGTAATAGTGAAGAAAATCAGGCTTACCTACTACCACTTAAATCACATAGATACCATTTATCAATTCAATATTATATTTCAAGAACCCAGAATTGCTGCAAATCCAATACAGGAAAGGGTTTCAGTGAAAGCCTATTAATATCCACCGCCCACTACTAAAAAATAAATGGTATTATGTGTTGCATAGTACTAAAATGTTTCTATCTTTGTTTTGCAAACGGGATAAATGGAAGGGGTTCCGGAATTCAATCCATCTCAAATCGTTTCAAAGTAAAGTATAGCCATGAATTTTTAAAACATCGAAGCCATGAACATTGATAACACAGCCAGCCAGATGCGGAAAGGAGTTTTGGAGTTCTGTATTCTTTCAGTGATCAAACAGGGGGAAGCGTATCCATCAGATATTATCGACAAGATGCGCACCGCCAACCTGAACATACTGGAAGGTACTTTATATCCACTTCTTACCAGGTTAAAAAATGCAGAATTCCTCACCTACCGTTGGATAGAAAGCAACAGTGGCCCCCCACGCAAATATTTTTCCTTAACAGAAAAGGGGGCTGCATTTTACAAGGAATTGGAAGCCACCTGGAATGAGTTGGCTAACGCGGTGAAAGCACTTTCAGAAGCAGAGCAGGAATACACCGCCGAACAGGATCTTAGCACGGATAGGGAGGTAACTATTATAAACAACCCTGGAGACAAGGGAGATCAAAACTTCAACATCCTAACATAATCGGCGAACTGCCATTTGCAGGCAGCATCGGGGTTTAATAGGGACAACCAACTAGCGAACATTCTAACACATTTAGCCATGAAACAAGTAATAAATATCAACTTCCACGGACAAGTAGTTCCGATTGAAGTATCCGCTTTTGAATTACTTAAGAACTATACAGACAGTCTTGCCAGGTATTTTGCCAACGAAGAAGGTAAAGAAGAGATCATCAACGACATCGAAAGCCGTATTGGCGAGCTTTTCCAGGAAAGATTAAAGAAAGGCGCCACCTGCATCACCGATGATGATGTAAATGCCATCATAAAAAGCATGGGAAGGCCGGAAGAATTTGAAGAGGCTGATGATAACGCATCTTCCAGACAATTCACTGGTGATGGCAATACTGCACGTGAACAGGCCCCTCCTTTTAGCAGTGCACCCGGTGCACACAAACGCTTATTCCGCAATGAAAACGATAAGGTAATCGGTGGCGTGTGCGGTGGCCTGGCCAATTACTTCGGTATCGACCCCATCGTGATACGGATAATTTTCGCGGTCTTTCTCTTTGTGGGCGGCACGGGCTTGCTGGCCTACCTGATTATCTGGATAGCAGTACCCAGCAGCGCCTCCACAGAAATTGGAGGAACACGTAAAAAATTATTTCGTGATCCGGATGATAAAATCATCGGTGGGGTATGCAGCGGTATAGGTAGGTATTTTGGCGTCAGCTCCTGGATACCAAGGGTTTTATTTCTCCTGCCATTTCTGTCTTTTGTGTTTCGCTGGAGCAACTGGGGCTTTATGGATTTTCCCAATTTTGTAAACCTGTCATTTAGTCCCGGTTCATTAATAGTGTACATTATATTTTGGCTGGTGATCCCCGAAGCCACCAATACCGCCGAGAAACTGGAGATGAAAGGAGAAAAGGTTGACATGAATTCAATAAAAAATTCAGTAGTGGGTGAAATGAGGGGCGTGCAACAGCGGGCAGAGAAATTTGGGGAGGAGGCAGGCACCTTTGCAGCGGAAAGAGGAAAAGCGGTAGGCGCAGAAATGAAAACCGTCGCCAAACGCACTGGAAAATCGTTGGGTGACGTTATTATATTGCTGGTAAAAGTATTTGCCTACTTTATTATCGGCTGTGTATCCCTGAGCCTGGTGGTTGCCTTATTTGCCCTCGCCATTTTCGCCATCGGTATCTTTCCCTTGAAAAATTATGTATTGTACGATGGGTGGCAGAACTTCCTTGCATGGGGCACTTTGTTATTCTTCATCGCCGTACCGGTTATTGGTATCATCACCTGGATTATTCGCCGCCTGGCAAAGATGAAAAGCAACCAAAAGATTTTACGGTTTACTTTTATCAGCCTGTGGATTCTTGGATGGTTTTGCTTTGTATCGCTCATTATTACCGTTGGCAGAGATTTCAGAAGTACCAACGATATTGCCGAACAGGAAATTTACCTGTCCAACCCCGGCGTAAGTAAACTGGAGCTGACCACTACCTCACCCAATACCAAGTATTACCGCAATAGGTGGTTTAAACTGGAGCCCTTTGAAGGCCTGGATGATGACACCGCATTTGTAAAGAACATCGAAATTAAAATTTTAAAGTCTCCCACCGACAGTTTTAGAGTAACCATGTTGAAAATGGTGAATGGCCGCACCACCCGTATGGCCAATACCATGGCCAACCAAATGGAGTATGGCGGGCAACAAAGGGACTCCCTGCTGGTGTTCGACCGGGGTATCGCCATCACCAAGCAAAACAAGTTCCGCAACCAGCGCGTGATTATTACCGTGTATGTGCCAGTTGGCAAAAAAGTGCGGATTGACAGAAGCATTGGATGGGGACAAAATGTACACTTCGGCGGTCCATGGAATGATGATGACTTTATGATTGACAGCGAAGACGAGGAACATGGATGGAAATCAAATGAAGATTACCTGATGAAGGCAGAAGGGTTATTCTCGCTGGAAGGCGACCGGGTCGATGATCGCAAAAATGGCTCGAAATCTAAAGTGCGTATCGGTCGTAATGGAATTGAAATAAATGACAATGGCGATAGGATATCGATAGACAAAAACGGCGTGAGAATAAACGAATCAACGGAGGATGATTACCGTTACGATAACCGGCAGCCAACCAATTCAATCGACTCCTTACAACGCAAACTGTATTTGGAAAAACAACGCACCAGGGATTCCCTGGAGAAGGTAAAGGAGAATATCAATAAACAAATAGAAAAAATCGATGTAAAGGAGGACGAGCCGGAAGCATTGAGTGGATATAAGATGCAATCCTATATGGTATTGATCAATATCTGATCACCTCGTTTCAATAGTTGAGTTGAAGTGAAA
>JBBQOJ010000152.1:0-6473 GCA_038330815.1 Chitinophagales bacterium
CAAACATATCGCAAAATAGCTGGTTGGTTAAAATGATGTTCCGGTGTTCATCCTCCAATAATATACCGGATGGTAAATTGGTGATCAATTGTGATAACCGATGGTCCGCAGCAGTTACATTGTCTACCGCCGCGGTAGGTGATAAAGGCAATTGCCTGGATGCCAATAGCTGTCCGGACAAGGATTCGGTGTAATCATCCACCTTATCGCCCACGGGGGCATAAGATGTTAAACCAATAAACTCCGGGGCGCATTGGATGGCAGTGTTTGAGGTTGCAGGGCGCATTGCCAGTGAAACAGGCGAATCTGCACTTTCATCGAAAGCTGGTTTAGTATCGGCCAGGAGGGAAACATAGGTTTGATTTACCTCACTGATAAATGCTGCCAATGAGGCATCACTAAGCGAAACGCCGGGAAGGCATTTCTTTATTTGCGCCTGCAATAACTTGTTTAAATTCATACCGATACTTTTATACTTGATACATCGAATGCAATGAGGCGGCTACCTGCTGAACAGTAACTGACACAGATTCCAACAGAACTGGTAGTGATGGATCATTGATACACGACTTGCCACATTTTTCAATAGTGGCAATTGCGCCGGTCAGGGAAAGAATGCCTAAATATTTTATCACCGGTTTCACACGGTGTGCCTGTTCACCCATCGCCTTCAGGTTGCCCTGCTGGTAATGTTTGATCATGCTTGTTACATCTCCCGGGGTTTGTTGGATAAATAATTGCACCATTCTTTTCACGAAGGCCTCCTCGCCCCTGCCTAATTGCTTAATACCCGAAAGATCGAACAACGGGCTTTTATCGGTAAGCACTACGGGTGTTTCCCCCGCTTGCAGGGTAGCTGCCATTTGCAGCCAAAACGCCACCATGGTCACCAGGTCTTTTTCCTGGTAGGGTTTGGAAAGATAGTCGCTCATGCCGGCCTCCACATATTTTTCGCTATCTCCCTTAATGGCATTGGCGGTTAAGGCGATCACCGGCAATACTTTACTGATGCGTTGCCGGATAAAGCCAGTAGCTTCCACACCATCCATCACCGGCATCTGGATATCCATTAGCACCAGGTCGACGCTATCCTTTACCAGTATATCAATGGCTTCTTTCCCGTTAACGGATTCGGTAATGACGGCGCCATAATTCTTTAATATCGTAGCAGCCACCAGGCGGTTCATCATGTTATCATCCACTACCAATACCCTTTTGTTTTTTAATATGCCGGCGTCAATTTTTTGCTCTTCCTTTTCCGGCAAATCGGCAGGTATGCCTTTTTGAAATTCGATTATAAAGGAAATTGTGGTGCCAATACCCTTGGTGCTTGACACTTGTAATTGCCCACCCATTAACTGCACCAGGTCGCGGGTGATGGCCATGCCCAGCCCGGTACCCCCATACTGACGGGTGATGGAGGCGTCTTCCTGCGAAAATTTTTCAAACAGTTTTTTTACAAAGGAGGCCTCCATGCCGATGCCGGTATCGGTAACGCTTATGCGCAGTAATTGCGAATGCAGCCGATCCTTCACAACCGCACAGGAAATATCCACGGTTCCTTTGCCGGTAAACTTGATGGCATTGCTTACGAGGTTGAGTAAAACCTGGTTGATGCGGAACGGATCGCCCAGTAATACGGGGGCAATGGCAGGGTCGTTCACATTTTTAGTGATGACCAATCCTTTTTCTTCCGCACGCATGCTCATTACCTTAAAGGTTCGGTTGATCACTTCGGCGGGATGAAAACCAATATTTTCTACCTGCAATTTTCCTGCTTCAATTTTAGAAAGATCGAGTATATCATTGATAATATACAACAGGTTTTCCGAAGCCGAACTAATGGTATCAATAAAAAATTGTTGCTGGCTATCAAGGTTGGTTTTATTTAACTGGTTGGCCATACCCACAATCGCATTCATGGGGGTGCGGATTTCATGACTCATATTGGCCAGGAAAATTTCTTTACTGCGGGTAGACGCTTCTGCTTCTTCCCGTGCTTCAGTTAAATCGGCTTCCAATTTCTTTTGCCGGGTGATGTCAAAGTGTATACCGATGGAGCCTGTGACATTTCCGGTCTCGTCAAACATGGGTGCGCCGCTTATCAGCCACCACCTGGCCTGGCCCCTTTTATTAACAACAGCAATCTCATAAGCATCTGAAAGCCCTCTTTTCCGATCTTCATTTTTTCCGGACATTAACTGGCGGTTATCGCCCAGGATAAAAATATCGGCCGGACTGCGCTGTATCAATTCTTCCACATCATAACCACTCATATCGCAAAAGCTTTGATTGGCAAACAATATCTTTTCCGAAATATCCACTTCCAATAAACCAAGGTTCATGTTGGCAATAATTCGCCGGTATTTCTCCTCCTTTAGTTTAATGTTTTCCTCCGTATTTTTCCTTTCGGTAATGTTCATCATAAACCCGGTAAATATTTTTGCCCCATTATCAGCGATATACGAAAAAGAAGTGGTAACCGAGTACCAGGCAAGGCAACGCCCCGGTACAACCAACCTGGCTTCGCAATAAAAAGGCTGCAGCGTATTGCAGGAATGCACAATTTTCTCAGCAATGAGTGCACGATCGTCGGGATGAATGAATTGGGTGTAGTTATAAAAATCCACCGGTGGGATACCAAATATTTTTTCCATGGCCGGGCTAACATAGCGAAGTCCTTCGGTCCCATCTTCCCTGAATTCATATTCGTATAATACACCCGGTAAATTGCCGGCCAAACTTTTAAACTGCTTTAATCGTTGTTCCAACGCCAGTTCTGTATATTTTAATTGCGAGATATCCGTATGGGCGCCCACCATTCTTACCGGCTGGCCATTTATATCACGGGCAATGATCATCCCCCTGTCGAGTACCCAGGTGTATTGGCCGTTTTTACGTAGTAACCGATGTTCACACTGGTAAAAGGGCATTGCGCCTGAGATATGGATGTCAAGTTCGTGGTTTACGTTTTCTATGTCTTCGGAATGTATCAATTTTTTCCAGGCAGCCAGGGTATCATCCATGTCGGTTAACGTGTAGCCCAACATTGTTTTCCACTGATTGGAATAAAACACTTTGTCGTTTTGCATATCCCAGTTCCAGCTACCAACGCCCCATCCCTCCATCGCGAATTCCAGGTGCTCCCTGTTCAACTGGTCATCCGTTACTGTTTTACCGGATGGGTTGTTCTCAATAGAAAGCGGAAGACGGGAAGTATTCGAATACCCGCGAGCCGGTTGGCCATCGCACGGGTATAGTAATTGCTGTACCTGGCCCGCCAATGTTTCCAACACAAATAGCTGGCAGTTATCCATTGTACGTGGAAGGTAATCAACGATGCAGAGTGCGCCGGTGTTATTGCCAGCTTCATTACAAAGCGGGTACGCGGCGTAAAAGCGAAAAACAGGGGCACTGCCTCCCTGGTGGTAGGTGTGAAATCGCTCATCCACCAGCGTATCCGTTACCAAGGCACCAACTTCCAGCTGCAGGGCGTAGTTACAAAAAGCCGATGCCGATTCGGTGGCCATCGACCCACTTACTCCGTTCGCTTCACCTGCACCGCGTGTGTTACCTGCCTGTATCACCAAACAAATGGGCACATCCAGCAGCAGGGCCGCAAAACGAGTGATATTCTCCAATTGATTTTCGGGTATACCTGCTTTTGTAGTTGCTGGGGTACCCAACACTCCGTTCGACTCTCTACCTGTCACCTGGCCTGCTTTCATAAAAAAATATAAAAAAATTTGAAGCAAAAAACGAGAGGCCGTCCCCTCAAAAAAGACATCCCTTTTTTAATGCTATACCACTATTTCCTTTTGCTGGATCATCTTATAAATGGTGGATTTCCCAATATCCAGTTTATCCGCTACCCTTACTACATCGTCATCATACTTTTTTAAAAAATGCTTAATGATGTCGCAGGTGTATTGACGCAGTGTTTTTTCTTCGTTGATAAAAGACTCATCACTTCGGGTACTCGTGTATGATATATCGTCGGCGGTGATCTCTTCCCCGTTACTCATTACCACGGCCAGGTCGATCATCGCTTTTAATTCGCGAACATTGCCGGGGTAGTTGTAGCGTAATAATTTTTCTCTTCCATCGGCTGAAATGCTGATGGGGCCCAGTTTATTATCTTTTGCAAATTCTTCGGCAAAATGTTTTGCCAATATTAATACATCACTTCCGCGGTTGCGAAGTGGTGGCAATTCAATGGGTAGGCCAATTATCCTATAATATAAATCTTCCCTGAAATTACCCTTATTAACTTCCTCGGCCAGGTTTTTATGGGTAGCAATAATTAGCCTTACTTCCAGTTTTACCTTTTCATTTCCACCCACGCGAATAATTTCACGTTCCTGCAGCACCCTTAATATTTTGCTCTGAAGGCTCAGGTCCAACTCGGCAATTTCATCCAGGAAAATGGTACCCCCATTGGCTTCCTCAAATTTACCGGCCTTCCTGGCTACAGCACCGGTAAAGGCGCCTTTTTCGTGGCCGAACAATTCGCTTTCTATTAACTCCCGGGGAATGGCCGCCATGTTCACTGCTACAAATGGTTTTCTTCTACGCTCGCCATTATAGTGTATGGCCTTTGCCACTACCTCCTTTCCCGTGCCGGTTTCGCCAGAGATTGAAATATTGATATTAGTTTTGGTGGCCTTTTCCATCAACGCAAATATTTTCTTTAGTTCGGGGCTTTGACCTTTAATGCTTTTGTCGAAAGAAAATTTTTGGCCCAGTTCTTCCCGTAACGTTGCCACTTCATTTTTAAGCTTACCGGTTTCCCTTACTTTAATAACGGAGTTCCATAAAATATCCTTGGTATTATCATCCTTTACCAGGTAGTCAGTTACGCCCATCTTCAATAACTTCACTGCTACGGCAATTTCTTCCTGCCCGCTAATTACAATCACCGGTACCTGGTCGTTGATCTCCTTTATCTTTTTAAACAACACATCGCCGGTATAATCGGGCAAAGAGAAATCAATGGAAATAAGGTGGGGGTTTTTGTGCATGTTGGCCAGGCACTCCTTACCGGTTGTAAAACGGGTAATTTCATAATCGGGATTAAGCGAAAGATGGTATTCAAGAATTTCACCATACCAGGGATCATCTTCAACGATGAAAATTTTATAGGATTCCATATAATATTGAAGACCGGTTGTTAATAGTATTCCAGTCGGGATACAGTGGTAACGCTTTTCCAGAAAAAAAATTGCTCTTTAATCAGGAAACCTGTCTATTGTATAGAAATCAAAAGCGGGCATGGACGGGCGCTCACGCAGCTTTAAGCGACTACCGTTTAGCAGGTAATAAAGAACCTATTGCCAGGAACAGCGGGTTCCAAAACAACCCCGTAACCAATTAATAAAA
This sequence comes from Chitinophagales bacterium, assembly GCA_038330815.1. Classification (GTDB taxonomy): domain Bacteria; phylum Bacteroidota; class Bacteroidia; order Chitinophagales; family Chitinophagaceae; genus Ferruginibacter. Next base: position 5,380 of record JBBQOJ010000152.1, read on the forward strand.
AGGCGGGCAGTTTTCGGGTAGGCGACGGCGTGAGGCGCTACATCGGCATTTTTATGGGCGCTTACCTGGCGCTGCTATTCATTGGCAGCAATTAATTCCTCCAGTTCTTTTTTTGCCGCCGGCCAACCGCCGATGATATTTTCCGCCAGGTGGGCAAGTTCAGGATGGAAACTGCCATCGGCAAATGCTTGGTCAAGGGTACGGCTCCATCCTTCCACCTGTGGCATTCCGGCAATAGCGGCAAGCGATACCAGGGAATGGGCATTTTTGCGGATACCTGCAGGGTCGGTTTGTTCCCAGGCGGTGGCAAGGCCTGCTATTTTAGTGTCTACATCAACTACCGTACCTGTTAGTAACATTTGTTCGAAAGACTTATCCCCTCCCGTTAGTGAGTGAAGATAAGTGAGGTCTATTGTAATTGGGGTATCGCCCATGACTTAAATTTTACAGGTAAAGAAAAATCAAAATTAGGCAATTAATTCAAATTCCTTTTGTTGGTCAATCGCCAACGGCTGATCCTCTTTTTTCTTAACTGCTTCGATGAGGGTATTAAAAAGATCATTTGCTTTAAAAGGCTTGGAGACATACCCGTTCATTCCTGCGTTGTAACAGTTTTGCATTTCCCCATTGAGTGAATGCGCCGTCATGGCAATGATAGGGATACGCGACTTGTCACCGGGCAACTTTCGAATGGCGCGTGTAGCGTTAATACCATTCATCACCGGCATTTGGATATCCATCAACACTACGTCGAAGTGTTGTTGTTGCACTGCTTCCACAGCAGCTTCGCCATTTACCACATGCACCAGGGTAAACCCCTTTTTGGTGAGTACCTGGGTGGCCAGCATGGCGTTGATCATATTATCTTCCGCCAATAAAATGTGAATTGGGCAGCTGCTGTTAATTGCAAGAATGGTATCACCATCCACCGACTTTTCCTGCGCAAGATTTTGAGTAGCGCTGTACTTACGGAAAGGCAAAATGAAGTAGAAGGTGGTGCCCTTACCCGGTTCACTTTCCATGGAAAGCGTGCCCCCATACAGGTCGACAATACTTTTGGTAATATTTAATCCGAGGCCGGTACCACCGTACAA
>JBBQOJ010000153.1:0-6468 GCA_038330815.1 Chitinophagales bacterium
TGAAAAATACGACTATTAAAAGCAAAAAAATCAACCGGATAACATTTGCTGTTGAAGTATGCCAATTACATAATTGCAGCGGCGCGGGTAATACACCTTTTCTATTTGTAGTTTGTATTGCAATTTAATCCCCTTTTCAATAAGGGGAACGGTAGGGATTCTTCCGCCATTTTAACAGCCCATCCTTTCCTGCTGTTCTCCCGGCTACCATTGGTTAGGGTGCCCTAAAGCGATCGCCGATCTGTATTGAAAAATTTTGCACTGGTTGCCGCTGCTACTTAACGGTAAATGTTTTTTTATCCGGGCCAATTCCTTTTAAGGTAAGGCTCTTCCATTCTTTGGGTAGCGTAGATTTTAGTTGAATGATCCCGGAGGGGGTAATATCCAATCCGCCGAAGCCATTTAACACCGCCTGTATCACACCTCCGGCACCGGTAGCAAAATAAGGATTGGTGCCGCCCTTGGTTTCAGCAATCACGTTAAAAGGCGGATTGAAATTAGGCACGTAAGCATCCTTAAAAAAATGAAAGGCCTTTGCCGTTTCCCCAATCCTTGCATACAACAATGCAAAGATGGCCTGGGTCATGGCGGGTGTACCTTCATCCGGCACGCGGGTAGAATAATAGTCAAGGTCTTTTTTGATTTGGGCCGGATCGGTAATTAGCTTTAGCGGGTAGGCCAGTAGGTTAACATCGGCCTGTTTTATTCCTTCTCCCTTATAAGTAGCGTGTTCATTGGTAGTGCCATCGGCCATTTTAAGGATGGGAATATTAGCGGCTACCTTTTGCCAGTCGGGGTTTGCGGTGATGCCCAGCAATTGGGCAGCTTCGGTTGCATAGCCCAGGTTGGCCTTGGCAGCGGCGTTAGTGAAGGCATTGTTATCTACATTTTCGGCCCATTCATCTGCGGCCACTACGTTGTTAATATCATATTTTCCGGGTCCGTTTCTTTCTACCCTACTGGCCCAAAAATCGGCGGTATTCTTTAATATAGGCCACCCCTTCTCCCTTAACCATTCCTTATCCTGCGTTACGGCATAGTATTTCCAGGCGGCAAAACCAACACAGGCGGTAATGTGGTGCTCAAAAGGGCCGCTGAGGGCCCATACGGGCGTTTCCTCCACGCCCGTTTCTGCACTTTCCCATGGGTACATGGCACCCTTGTAGCCTTTACCAAAGGCATTTCTTTTGGCTGCCTCCAGGCGTTGAAAACGGTATTCAATCATTCCCTTTGCCAGTTCGGGCCGCATTTGTAAAATAGCCGGGAACATCCATAGTTCCGTATCCCAAAATACATGGCCATTGTACCCCAACCCGCTTAACCCCATGGGTGACGGGCTGTTGGTGGCACCTTCCCTTACAAAGGAATACAGGTGGTACAACATACTGCGGACTTCCTGCTGGCTTTTTGGATCGCCTTCAATAATGATGTCGCTTGTCCACAATTCGTCCCAGGCTTTGTTGTGCATTGCAATCAGCCGTTCCCTGCCCTGTAATTTGGCAAAAATAGTAAGGCGCTCCGCTTCGTTTAATGGATCATCGTGATGGGCCGAAGTAATGGAAGAACCAACGATGGTATAGCGGTAAGCCTCACCCGCTTTCAGTTTTTTGGCAAACTTCATCAGGTGCATATTGTTATCCCACATTTCATGAATAACCCTTGGATCATTTCCATGCGCTTCTGCAAAAATAAAGGCATTGGAGGCACACATTAGTAATTTACCCGTGGGGCTTTTTGCCGTACTCGTAAGCAGGCTGATGGTAGTATGCGGCCGGTCGATTTCATTGTAATAATTCTGTACCTCTTTCAAAGCGTCGGGCGCTTCCATGATACTGGCGCTACCCAGGTTACAATCTTTTTTTGCAGTTACAGTAACATCCATCAACACAGAATAAGGTAATTGCCTGAGTGAATAATAAGTATACTGAATGGTAGCGATGTCTTTGTAATCAAAAGATGTGGTGAAGCTGGCATGTTGCATATCCAGCGTTTGTTGCATATTGGTAACATCTGAATTGGAAAGACGGCGGCCATCAATTTCCATATACATGTTCAACAGGTTAAAACTGCGGATAAAATTACTTACCCTGCCGCGTCCATACAAATCGTATGCGCCGGCCAGTACTACGTCCTTCACCTTAAAAGCTTCCGGACTGCTTACAATACCAATCATTCCATTGGCCACCGTAATGCCATAATAGTTGGAAGGGGTAATGCTGGAGGTGGAAATTTTCCAGGGATCCTGGGCGTAGGAATGGATAAACTGGCAAATAAACAAGGCTGACAGCAGCAATATTTTTTTCATATATCAAATTTAAAAATGAAGGCAATCGCATCATTAAAAGCACTTGGCTCGCGGCTTTAACAACCGCTACTTAACCAGGTTTTAATTGGCTAAAGGTATTGTTTTCGGCAATGCGAGATTACCGGTTCTTTAAACAACAAACGTTTGCAAGAAAATGAAGGGTCTGTTTTACCACTTAACAGGGAGAACACCCTGATCCGTCATTGACCTAAATACTCATTTGACGATTGCCATTGGCTTACAAATAAAAAACAAGCTACCTCCATCAACATGGCTTACGCCGGACTGCGTGGTACATTTTGACGATAAACTTCAAAAATGAAAAGCGCTGTTTAATATCGACAATATGCTGTATGATATAGCTAACTTTACAAAAAAACCCGGTAAACTAATGAAGAAAATTGTCTCTGTAATACTTAGTATTTTACTATTGATCTTTATATTTTATGCAGCGTTTGTAAAATCCATACACCAAAAAGAAATTATTATCACAGAGCCTTTCAGCAAGATCACTCCTCATTTTTCTGAAATCAGCAATATTGCAAAATGGTATATGCCCTTTGCCACTACAGATATAGAAAAGTTAATTTTTAAAGATAATAATAAAGCTATTTTAGGCACCGATACCCTAACGATAGATAAAATTGATGGAAGTGGCAATTGGATAAAAGTTACCGAAAATGACGCTAAAGCAACATTGCTATTTAGCTTTTCAGCCGATACAGGAAACACCAGCAGGGTGCGCCTGGCATACGATAACACTTTAATGGGTGAATTATTTAAAAGTAACAGGTTAATCGAAAATGCAAAAAAAAGCCTTGCGAATATAAATACCTATTTCCTGGATACTAAGAAAATGTATGGCTACACAATTGAAATATCAACGGTTACCGATACGGCATTTCTTTTTACGTCACAGGTGGTGGCTATTCCACAAAAGAAAAAATCAATTTCCGCCTTATTCGAAAAATTAATTGCCAAAGCGGAGAAAGACAACAATGGTTATAATGGCACCAGGATTTTTTATTCTTCCCCTATCGCTAAAGATAGTATTCATTTGTTTGCTGGTATTGGCATTACTAATACCCAACAGGTAGCAATTACGGGTGACATCACTATTAAAAAAATGCCCGCTAATATGAACCTGTTGAACACATTTTACCAGGGTAGTTTTAGCAGGATGAACGAACCATTGGAAGCATTGTCTCAATTTAAAGTAGATAATAACCTGGTAAGTATGGCCATTCCATTTATAAAATTTAAAACAGGGGGAATTGAATTTTCAGATGACCAGGTTATTCAGGCGATCGCATGTTACCCGATATTTTAGCGCTTTTGAACTACGATAAGTGAATCATTGTTCCTGGCAATTATAAAGGATGGTTTTCCACTGATTTTAATGGGCTTGATACGCCTGATCTCGTTTTTAATAACAATGCCGTTCAGTGGCTCCGCTATAAAATCTCCATTGCCCTTGTTAATGAGCGTCGTTCCAAAATCCGCATCGTTACGATTTAACTGCATGCTCTGTTGGTAAAAATTCCCCCCGAGTAAAATATCCGGCCGTTGATCGCCGTTGGCATCAATTTCCACCGCATCTCTAAAACTACTTAACTGGGCAAGCCAGGGCAGGGCCCGGGGAGTAAAATTTCCTTTGCCATCGTTGATGAACACCGTATTACTAAAATAATCAGCCGTATACAACTGGCTTGTACTCAATTTTGCTTTTCCAAATAATTCGGTGAGTGTAGCATTGGCAAAATCCGATGCATACAAAAACTTTTTTTTGATAAAAGGGAGTTGTTTTTCAAGGTCCATTTTTGTTGCCAGCGGTATTTCTTTTTCTTTTTGAAAATAAGTAATTACCTGCTCCTTTGTTCCGTTGTCATCAAAATCATTGTAGTAAAGTTGTAGCGGGAAGGTTGCAGACACTTTTACCCTGTTGTTTTCACCCTGGTTACCAGCAAGGATATCTATATCCCCATCACCGTCCACATCCATGGGCAATACAAAATTCCACCAACCTTTTTGTTGTGTTACGTCTTTTTTTGTAAAAGAGTTTTTATTATTTACATACACTTCTACCTTTCCCCATTCTTTTGTAATTACCAAGTCAAGCTGTTGATCATTGTCAATATCTACCCAGGCAGCATTGGTTATAAAACCATCGGTAGCTAAACCTGTTCCCAGCATCGCTGTTACATCTTTAAAATGCCCGGTGCCATCATTTTGCATCAGGAAGCTATTGGCATTTTTGCCATAGGCGAAAGGAATTGCCCGGCCACCAATAAAAAAATCTACAAAACCATCCGCGTTAAAATCACCCGCCTTAATGCATGATTGAGTACTAAAAATACCCGGAAACGGATTCGACATAACAGAGAGGTTACCCTTACCATCATTAAGATAGATGCGCGGTTGCCGCCAGGGTTCCTTTCCATAGAACTCATTGCCGCCACTGGCAATTACGAGGTCGGGAAACTGATCGTTGTTTACATCAACTATTACAGCATCCACATCTTCGTAAGTACTATCTATGGCCAGCAATGGCTGGAGGGATTTAATAAATTTACCATTGGCCGTTTGCATAAAGAGTGCCCCGGTTTTCCATTTGGCGTTTCCAACATACACATCCTCCAACCCGTCCCCGTTCATATCTCCAACGGCAAGCGCCGGACCTTCATTTCCCAGCATTTTTCCCAGTAGAGCCTCCCTGTTGTATTCATTAAAAACATTCTCTTCATGTAAAAACGCTACCCCGCTGCGGGCAGTAATATTATTAAATTCCATTGATTCTGCAGGAGAGAAATCGTGGACTTTACTGTAATTAAATTTGGGAAGCCCACTGCGCCATACTACCTTAATGTTAGTATTGGCCGTATCCCACGGGATTGATTGAAACGTATTGTCGGGCCACACAATAAACGCAGAATCAATGGGTGCTTTACCTGTGCCGATCAGCATCGGCATTTCCATTGAAGAGAGAAACCCTCTGGAAGCAAATTTTTCAGCAGTGATTATTTCATTGTTACTAAATAAATACACTTTGCTTCCAATGGCATTCCTGTTGTATTCACTACCGCTTAAGTGTAGGGTAGTGTGGCGGTTGGCAGACTGGTTGTTATTCTGATAAATGATCGCCACCTCATTAATATTGTTTACCACAATATCCAGATCGCCATCATTATCAAGATCCGCCTATACGGCACCGTTACTAAAGGTATTGGGGCTGTTTTTTACCTGGCCGCCAATATCGTCAAACTTTGCGTTTCCCTGGTTAAGGTAAAAACGGTTAGGTAATTTTATTTCCGGGAATTTATAGATGATCGACATTTCCTTTTCATCCAATGTATTCGTCTGAATTTTCTGCTGAACGGCATCATTGACCAAATAGGTGATATAATCGATGTCATTTAATCTTTTGGGAATCCCGTTGCTGATAAACAAATCCTTTTTACCGTCATTGTCAAAATCCATCCAAAGTGCAGACCAGCTCCAATCGGATGCGGAAATACCACTATAAAACGCTACTTCGGAAAACATCCCGTTTTTCCGGTTAAGCTGTAGGTTGTTTCTTGAATACTGGTGGTTGTAGCCAATACGTAGCTTGTTTAAATTGGTTTCATAATCATCTTCGCCCATCGAACTTTTTAAAATGCGGGGGTCATCCGGTAGCATATCCATAGAGATAATATCGGGATAGCCATCGTTATTAATATCTGCCACGTCAACCCCCATACTAAATTGCGAGGTATGCATGATGTGTTGATTCAATTCTTCCTTAAATGTACCATCCTTTTGATTGATGTAGAGATAGTCGTTTTCATGAAAATCGTTTCCAATATAAATATCCGGCCAACCATCCAGGTTGATATCTGAAACACAGATTCCCAACCCATAACCAATTTTTGAACTGTTGATACCACAATCCTTTGTTACATTAGTATACACACCATCGTCATTTCTAAAAAACTGGTCGCCCCTGAGTAAATCATAGGTGCCTAAAAAATTTACCCGCGGCGAAAAATTGCCATCATGGTTTACTGAATGGTTCAGTAAAAACATATCCAGGTCGCCATCCAAATCAGCATCAAAAAAACTCGCCTGGGTACCAAAACCTGAAAAATTTAATCCATACAGTGCTGCCTCTTCCTGGTATACCG
>JBBQOJ010000154.1:0-6468 GCA_038330815.1 Chitinophagales bacterium
ATGATTGCTGTGCCTTTACGCCCAAAAGTAATTGAATTCCATGGCAGGCACATCTGTTGATTTTGCAGCGAACTGGGGTGCCTTGACAAACTTTTTTGTATTCAGTTTTTAATACCAACACCTATGTGTATAAAGTTCGGGTATTGTTGCAGGTGGGATATTCATTGAATGCCGAGCCCGGAACAAATGCTGATTGAAAATCTTTTGATGAAGATAACAACGAAAAGTAAAATTAGTAGCGTCCTGCCCGAACAACTGCTGATTATTTCCCTGGCTGAAGTGTGATTGTCCGGCCCCACTTGTAGCAATATTTTTGTTGGCTGAAGTTCTATTTGTACATCCTTATGCTATAGCTTAAAATTAATTTCTCATTATAAAAAATGTCAAGCCGCTCAGTTTTGTCTGACAGTAATTCGTAATCCCAGTATATTTTTTTGCCGCTAATTTTGTAGTTAGTTACATTCTTAAAGCTTGGTTTTTCAATTGATAAAGTATCGTCAACCAAGTCATGATTATTTGTATCTGTTTGATATGGATATTCCCTCACATAAAGCTGTTTTTCCTTATCTTCTGTTGCTAACTCAATTCTTACTTTCTTGTTCACAATCGTCACGTCGATTAAGCCATTGGTCGGTTTATAAGAGATAATATGGGAGGTATAAAAGTCTTCATGGAAAAACGGATAATAATAAAATAGTTGTCTACTTGGCGGATTTGAGAACAACGCCCATTTTGGATCGGAAGGGTAGTGATTGTTAAAAAATTGGATTGGGTCTGTCAAAAAATAAAAGTCATTGTACTTTTTCGAGAATTTTGTGACTTCATCATCAGCGGTCCCACTTGCCCAAGTCGGATCAAGTAATTGCCATTTATTATTTATGAATACTGCGTTCCATGCATGCGTTCTGTTGGTTACAACTCCTATTGGGTCGGAATACCATCGAATATGTCCTGAAATTATAACGCTCTGGATGTTTGCTTTATCGCACAGCGTTTTAAAAACTCTGGCATATCCATCGCAAATGGCTCTTTTTTCTTTTAGTACTTTTTCTACTATCCTGTCATTATAATCTTTAAATACTACAGAATCAATAATTGAGATTGTTGGTCTGAAAAGCCCTGAATAAATTTCGTTAATATTATGGTAACCCACAACATCGTATTCGATGTTTTCTGTAACCCATTTAAAAATGGAACGAACCTTTTCAATTGGTGTCTTATAAGATGAACAAAGCATTGTAGAAAGACTGTCAATAGAATTGGATTGAATAGTTTTAACCTTCTGGTCAATAAGTGAAAAATTATTTTTTGTCGCCTGTCCAAAAGAAAGCAGTGACGCAACAATAAATAAAAGTGTGAATAATATGCTCATATTGTAAGGTCTCTCAAAAATATCAGCCAACGTTTTGCCTTGCTGCAGGTGTGGCTATTGAAATAGGGCTGCACGGCGCTAATGCTGAAAAGATATGTGATGATGAAATTAACAAAATGTTTTTAGAACGAGTCATTCCTTAAACCGCTGCTGCCAAATTGCTACAACTGAAATTAAAATGTCAACCCCACACTTGCGGCATTGCACTGTGGGTGGTGGTTTTGGGTAGATTCATCTTTTTTATAATAAAATAGGCAATAATTAAATTTGGTATCCAGCACAAGTAGGCAACTATCCTGTATGCTGTTGTAAAGTCTTGAAACAGCATAGCTAAAAGGGGCAGCCAAATCCTAAGCGTTACAGCAGCAAAACAAGCTGCATAACTATAAATCATCATTTTTTGATGTGATGCTATTCGTTTGTTCCTAACATGTATATACGCAGTATATGTTGTATAAAACCAAATAACACCTAAAGAAATAAAACCAATAGTTGTTATTATACCACCTGTTGCATACAAAGCAATATAAAGTGATGCGGTGGCGCTTAATAATGAAAAGATAACATATAGCTGGCCGATTTTTCTATGCAAAGACATTTTATTTATCCTAAAGCGCTCGTTAAATTGGGTCCACCCAATTAACAATGCCAGCCCTCCTAAAATGATATGAGTATAGAATCCTGCATTCCAAAAAATACTCGTAAGTATAATTTCACTTTTTGATTGTAACAAACCAAACTTCCGATCAATAATAAAATAGATAGCAGGGTAAAGTGCAACTAAAGTAGCAAATAAGGCAAATAAGATTTTAAGTATTGTTTTTATCATGGTTCGTAAAGTCTGTTAAAGTTGCCACCAACCTGCCCAAATACGCAGCCGTAAATACCTGCTAAAACTGCCGATAAAGGTAAATAATTGTAAATTAAAAGAATCACGTCAAACCGCCACCTTTTCTTCAAATTCTTTCCTGTATAAAGAAGGCGTCATCTTCTTCACCCGTTTAAATTGTTTGCTAAAATGTGCCCAGCTATTGTAGCCACTTTCGTAACATATTTCCATCACGGGTTTTGTGCTGTTAGTAAGCAGTTTACAGGCATGGCCGATGCGTAAGTCCTGGATAAAATCAAAATAGGTTTTCTTGATATTTTTTTTAAAGAACCTACAAAATGTAGGAATACTCATGCCGGCAACATCTGCCACCTGCTCCAACGTAATGGGGGTTAAATACCGCTTAAAAGAAAAATCAATAATTTTTTCAATAGCGGGGTTGATGTAGGCCGCCGGTGAAGAGAAATTTCTTGTTAAGGTTCCGTATTGACTAGAGGTACTGATTTTATGAAGGCACTGCAGCAGCAACTGGATACGCTGAAACCCACTCATCAACTCCATTTGCACCAGGCTACCCGCAATGTCGGTAGCCAGTTTGCCCTGTAGCTGAATACCATCGTTTTTCGCGATCAACTGCAATACGTTTTTCAACTCAGGTAGCAGAAGGAAGTCGGCTCCAAAAAGGTCTTTTTTAAAATGAAGTACCACGGAACAATTGGTCATTTTATGATGCTGTTTTTTAAACCAATGCGGCAGGTTACCCGCTAGAAAAAATACATCTCCCGGTTTAAATTCACCCATGTAATCACCGATCATAGCGGTGCCGCGTCCTTCACTAAGCAGTATCAATTCAAATTCTTCGTGCTTGTGCCAGTTTGTTTCAAAATGGGGGGTGCGATAGCTGCGGCAGGCAAACGACTGTTGCTCTTCCAGGTGTATTTTTTGAATGAGTGTCTTCATTACAGATGGTTTTTAAGCTACTATCTTATCATATAACGGGCATAAAAATAGTAAATAGTGATAAGATAGCGTATTTTATTTTATAGATAGCAGTTGTAATAAGAATGGAATTGTTGAATCTTTACATCATCAATCACGATTGAATAATATTGCCATATGTTACTATTAGGAATCGATCTAGGCACCTCTTCCATTAAGGTAGCCATTGTAGATGCACAAACACAACAGTGTATCACCACAGCACAATACCCGGATACAGAAACCGCCATCACCAGCCTTCAGAAAGGGTGGGCGGAGCAACGCCCGGAAATGTGGTGGGATCATGTTCAACAGGCCATCCTGAAAGCCAATGCAAGTAAAAACTACGATCCTGCGGATATCGGAGCCATTGGTATTGCTTACCAGATGCACGGACTGGTTTGTGTAGATAAGGATCAACAGGTGTTGCGCGACAGTATCATCTGGTGCGATAGCCGCGCCATACCCTTCGGTAACAAAGCATTTGATGCCATTGGTCACGAAAAATCACTGCAACACCTCCTCAATTCTCCCGGCAATTTTACTGCTGCCAAACTGGCCTGGGTAAAGGAAAATGAACCAGCAAAATATGCGCAAATTGATAAGGTAATGCTGCCTGGTGATTTCATAGCGATGAAGCTAACGGGAACGGTTACCACCAGTGTATCCGCGTTGAGTGAAGGCATCTTCTGGGATTTTAAAAACCAGGAATTGTCTAAAGACGTGTTTGACTATTTTGGATTTGATACGGCTATTATCCCTGAAATAAAAGAAGTATTTACCACCCATGGTGTTCTGGAGGCCGCTATTGCTACCAGCCTATCCCTCACTACCGGCATCCCTGTTACTTATAAGGCGGGCGATCAGCCAAACAATGCCTTTTCGTTGAACGTGCTGGAGCCAGGCGAGGTAGCCGCCACTGCCGGTACTTCCGGGGTTATATATGGAGTAAGCGATCAGCTGGTGTACGACCGGCAGTCGAGGATCAACAGTTTTGCCCATGTAAACTATGTGGAAGAAAGAAAAAGGATCGGTGTATTACTTTGTATCAATGGTACCGGTATTCTTAACCGGTGGGTAAAAAATATGACGGGTGAAACCTATTCCTACGAAGCGATGAATGAGGCCGCGGCAGGCATACCGCCCGGTAGCAATGGTTTGCAAATATTGCCCTTTGGCAATGGAGCAGAACGCATGCTTGAAAATGTTCAGGTGCAGGGCCATGTACACAACATCGATTTTAATATACACGGGCCGGCGCATTTATTCCGTGCGGCCCAGGAAGGGATTGCCTTTGCTTTTCGTTACGGGTTAGACATCATGCGGGAAAATGGGATGCGCCCCTCCGTGATCAGGGCAGGCAAGGCCAATATGTTTTTAAGCGAAGTGTTTACCAAATGTTTTGTAAATGCTACCAATGTACCGGTGGAACTATATGACAGTGATGGTAGCGTGGGCGCAGCTAAAGGCGCCGGCATTGGGGCGGGTTTTTACACATCGGCCAGGGAGGCATTTACCAGTGTAACCCCCATCAACCTGGTGGCGCCTAACCAACCGGAACTGTACGACGATTTATATTATAGCTGGAAGGAACGCCTGGATAAAAACCTGTAACGTAAACAGGGAGCGATTCCTGCAGGCGATTTTTTTCACTTGCCGATAGCGTATCCTGGCAATCACCATGGTTAACAAAATGTATTTATCAGGTACTGTTGCTGCTGTAGCAGGTGCCTTTTCCTTATAACAAAATTAAATTGTAAACTCCCCCGGTTGTATCAACAAGGGGCCAAATTAAACACTATGTCAGTTGTAACAGGTAACAAAGAATTTTTTACAGGTATCCCCCAAATCAAATTTGAGGGCGTTGAAAGTGATAACCCATTGGCCTTTCGATGGTATGATGAAAATAAAATCATTGCAGGGAAACCGATGAAGGATTACCTGCGTTTCGCCTGCGCTTACTGGCATTCCTTTGTGGGCAATGGTGCCGATCCATTTGGAGAACCCACTCACCAACATGCCTGGAATGAAAAACCTGGTGCAGTGGATAGGGCGAAGGATAAGGCCGATGCTGCTTTCGAGTTCATCACCAAATTGAACCTGCCTTTTTATTGCTTTCATGATGTGGATGTGGTAGACTATACCAATGATGTGGTGGATAACGAAAAAAGATTACAAGCGCTTACCAGCTACCTGAAAGAAAAGCAATCGGCCAGTGGCGTAAAATTATTATGGGGCACGGCCAATTTGTTCTCCAATCGCCGGTACATGAATGGTGCCAGCACCAATCCAGATTTTCATGTATTGGCCCATGGCGGCGCACAGGTAAAAGCCGCGCTGGATGCGACGATTGAACTGGGCGGAGAAAATTATGTATTCTGGGGCGGAAGGGAAGGCTATATGAGTTTACTGAACACCAACATGAAAAGGGAAAAAGAACACCTGGCCCGTTTCCTGCACACTGCCAAAGACTACGCCCGCAAAAACGGTTTTACCGGTAACTTTTTTATCGAACCAAAACCATGTGAGCCCAGTAAACACCAATACGATTACGATTGCGAAACCGTGATCGGATTTCTAAGGCAATACGACCTGCTAAATGATTTTAAAATCAATATTGAAGTTAACCACGCTACCCTTGCGGGTCATACCTTCCAGCACGAATTACAGGTAGCAGCAGATGCCGGTGTGTTAGGCAGTATGGATGCAAATCGCGGCGATTACCAGAATGGCTGGGATACTGATCAATTTCCCAATAATATCAATGAACTGGCGGAAGCGATGCTAGTGGTATTAGAGGCAGGCGGACTGGCAGGTGGCGGCATCAACTTTGATGCAAAAATCCGCCGTAATTCAACCGATCCCGCGGATTTATTTCATGCGCATATTGGTGGTATGGATACTTTTGCAAGGGCGCTGATTATTGCCGACAACATCCTTAGCAAAAGCGACTATAAAAAATTACGCACCGATCGATATGCAAGTTTCGATGCTGGTAAAGGAAAAGAATTTGAAGAAGGCAAACTCACGCTGGAAGACCTTCGCGCCTTTGCAGTAGAAAATGGTGAACCCGCTACTACCAGCGGTAAGCAGGAATACTTTGAGAATATTATTAACAGGTATATTTAGCTTGAAGGTTGAAGGTTGAAGGTTGAAGGTTGAGGGTTGAGGGTTGAGGGTTGAAGGTTGAAGGTTGAAGGTTGAAGGGTGAAGGTTGAAGGTTGAAGGTTGAAGGTTGAAGGTTGAAGGTTGAAGGTTGAAGGTTGAGCTACTTGTCGCGGCGTTTGGC
>JBBQOJ010000155.1:0-6457 GCA_038330815.1 Chitinophagales bacterium
CTATACGTATATAGCAGCAATTGGGGGGAATGAAGCTGATCAGGAAAAATGGTCAGATCACCTGCTTTCCAAAAGAGAATATGCTGAGGCAGCTCGCTGGTATGTTATGGCTGCCAAGAATAATAACGGCGATGTAATAGCATACTTAATGAGACAAGGTTTAGGTAAAATTCCCAGGGTTTGCGCCGCCACCTGTACGATCCTGGTATTTACCCCCTGCCCCATTTCAATAGCACCCGTGTTTACCAATACACTGCCGTCGGTGTAGATGTGTACCAATGCCCTTGCCTGGTTCATGGTGGTATTAGTGAACGAGATGCCAAAACAAATGGGCATCAGTGCCACCCCTTTTTTTTGCAAGCGATGTTGGTTATTGAAAGCAGATACCTCCTTATTGATTTGATCCAATTGATAATGCGTTACCGCTTTCTCCCAACAGGCGCTGGCCTCACTCAGTACTTTTTGTCCGTATAACAATTCATCCCCCGTTTGCAACAAATTGGCGTATTGGATGGCCGCTGCGGTGATACCCAAATGTTCGGCCGCGGTAGCGATGGCGCATTCCATAACAAACATGCCCTGCGGACCACCAAAACCCCGGAACGCGGTATTGGGTGGCAGGTTGGTTCTGCAACTATATACAGTGGCCCTGGCGTTTGGTACAAAATAGGTATTGGTACAATGAAAGAGGGTGCGTTCCATAATTGCAGGTGAAAGATCAGCCGCAGCCCCGGCGTTTTGATAAAAGGTAACATCGTAGGCAATTATTTTTAACGCCTTACTGAGCCCAATTTTAAAATCGGAAGAATAGGGATGACGTTTACCCGTCATGCGCATATCTTCCATCCTGCTGAGGGCGTATTTCACCGGGCGTTTCAATATATTAGTAGCCAAAGCGCAAAGCGCGGCCCAGGTATTGGCCTGGTCTTCTTTACCGCCAAAGCCGCCACCCAACCGGGTTACTTCTACTTCCAGCATGTGCATCGGAAGACCGGTGACCTTACTAATGGCCCGCTGCACGGCAGTTGGAGACTGGGTGGAGGAATAGATTTTAATTACGCCGTTTTCACCCGGGATAGCATAAGCGCCCTGTGTTTCGATGTACAGGTGCTCCTGGCCATTGCTGTTAGCTTGTCCTTCGTAAATAAAATCGCAGTCGCGCCAGGCGGCACTGCAGTCACCCATCGAAAAACTACGGGGAGGAACAATCAATTCCCCCTTGCCGGCGGCAACCCGTGGATCGGTAATTACCGGTAAGGGGTCTACCTCCAACCGGATTTTTTTCAAGGCCGCCCTGGCCTGTTGTACGGTTGTGGCGATGACCAATGCCACTGGCATTCCACAAAAATGTACCTGGTGCGCTGCCAGCAATTCTTCATCGGCGATGATACCACCAATTTGATTGATGCCGGGGATATCCCTGAACGTTAGTACCCTCACCACGCCTTCGCTGGATGCTGCGGCACTGGTATCCAGGTACTTTATGTTGCCATGGGCCAGGGGCGAGTCAAAGCAGGCCGCGTATAAGGTACCGGCAATTTCGGGGATATCATCCAGGTAAATGGATTCGCCCCTGGTATGTGTATAGGCATCAATATTTTTCATGGTGCTAACTTGAATGTTGAACAAAATCCATGCGTGGAAAAAGTGTATTGAAATGGGCCCTTATTAGCTGGGCCAACAATAATCGTTTATACGTTGCCGTTCCCCGCGTATCACTGATGGGAGTAATGGCTAGTTGCACCTTCTCTATCAATTCATCTACCAGTTGGGGGGTAAGCTGCCTGCCGGTTAATAACCGGCTACCCTCTTCCAGGTAGCAGGGTACCGGGCCAACACCACCAGCGGATATGCCTGCCAGCGTGATGACCTGCTCTTTCATTTCGAGGTAGATGGCGGTATTTACACTGGCGATATCAAGGTGGGTACGTTTGCAAACTTTTTCGAAATTAAAAAAGGCACCTGGCGCAGGCAACTGAAAATAAATGGCATCAATGTATTCTTCTGCTGATTTATGCAAAGACTTATATCCCTTAAATAATTGCCTGAGGGGCAGCTGACGGCTGTTATTACCATCGGTTAATACCAGTTGGGCATCCAAGGCAAGAAAGAAAATGGTAAAATCGCCAATGGGCGATCCATTGATGATGTTGCCGGCAACGGTGGCCATGTTCCTGATTTGCGTAGCCGATACCAGCTTGATATGCTTTTTTAATGCCGGGAAGTTTTGCTGAAAGATGGGTGATTCCAGGATATCCGTAACCGTTACTTCCGCCCCCATGATACCCGTAGTACCCTGTTGTGTTATGCCCTTCCCTATATTTTTTGCCAACAAAAAATCGATGTCTTCTTCTTCTGCCAGGCCTTCATGGTGCTGCACATATAAATCGGTACCCCCTCCCATAAACTTTGCTTTGTTTTGGGCAACCGGCAGCAATATTCCATTACCCCCTTTTACCAACTCCTGTAGCCGTTGCTTTATTTGAATAAAATAGGCAGGTACCAGCTGTTGCGTTACGGCAAAATCAAGGACAGCCACGCTGCCGCGTTCCTGTAATTTGGTAGCGACGGTAGCAGCTGCCCGTTCAATCGATTTATACCCGGTACAGCGGCAAATATTTCCATTTACTGCGGCGATGGCGGAGGCAGTGGTGACTTCGTTTTTGTTGAGACAGCAACCGGCGAGTGACACGATAAAGCCGGGAGTACAAAAGCCACATTGCGTGGCCCCTTCCGAAGCAAACGCCTGCTGTATAAAATTGAGCCCGGGTATATTAATACCTTCGATGGTAACAATATGCTTTCCCTGCACATTGCCCAATGGCATCAGGCAGGAGGTAACGGAACGGTACCGCAGCTCACCTTCTACCATCTCCCCTACCAGTACCGTGCAGGCGCCACAATCCCCTTCCCGGCAACCGATTTTAGTTCCCATCAGGTGTTGATGATAACGGATAAAGTCGAGCAGCAAGGTGCCTTTCGCGATCCTTGTGATGACCTCCTGTTGATTTAAAATAAATTGTACCAATGATGAAAATTAAAAGGTTGCTTAAAGTTACATTAAAACTGGTAACCAGTAATTGGTGCTACACCTGGTATTGTGCGATAACACCCCGGCATTTTGCACTGCCAACGAACACCGTATTGATGGGGTAGCCGGGTGGAAGAAATTAATGGGTGGCAACTTGGGAGTTAGCAGTAGAAACAATCAAGGTTCTTTAAAAAGTGGGATAACTGCAGCCTGTGGCAAAGGGCACGGATTTTATCCTGGCTATCATTATTGCCCTTTCCAAAAATGGTGGATGGTATCGGATTCGAACCGATGACCTCTACGATGTCAACGTAGCGCTCTAACCAACTGAGCTAACCGTCCGGGTTTATTCTACATTTACCTGTTTTTTAGTGACAGCACCTTCGCGGGCTTCCGGTAAAAATTTGCGTTCCCATACCAGGTAACCGTTACCCTTTTCACAAACATGCACTTTAAGGTTTTCGATGCTGTAGGGGTTACCATCCGGTATATCCGCAATGTTGGAATAATAAATATCGTGGCCATCAACGATTATTACGCAGCCGCTGCCAATGGCTTCCATTTTATTGCCTTCGGTGATCAGCATACCGGTATCTTCCCCCAAACCAATACCAATGCAGGAGGGATTGGTAGCAATGGCCTGGGCGAGCCGGCCAAACCTGCCACGTTTTTCAAAATGACTATCAAAAATCACATCATCCATAAATCCCAGACCGGTGGTAATTTTCACCTCCCCTTTTAAATGGGCCCGGGTGGCATTCCCTTCGTATATCATGGTGTTGCTCATCGCCATGGCACCGGCACTGGTTCCGGCCACCACAAATCCTGGTTCATTATGGTAACGTTCCAACAATATGCGTAAAAACTGGGTACCCCCAAAAATAGTAGATAGGCGCAACTGGTTGCCACCGCTAAACATTACGGTATTGCAGGAACGCAACCGCTCCAGGTACTCTTCACCTACCACATCGGCACGGTTGCGGATGTGCATGACGCTGACATCGGTGCAGCCAATTTTTCCAAAAGCGTCCAGGTAATTTTCACCCACTTCATAAGGAATGGTTGAGGCGGTAGTAATGACTTCTATTTTAGCAGCAGGGCCACCACTTTCCGAAACAATGCGTTGCAATATGCCCAATTCTATAAAATTAAGATTGCTCAATTTTTGTAATTCCCCCTTATCCGGATCTGTACCTTTATCCTCCGCTCCTCCAATCGCAATAAGTTTTCCCTTAGGATGTTGCATGCATGTTTATTTAGGTAAACAATAAAACGACCTTTATGGTAACATTATTTCAACTGTTTTATTGTAATATTTACCGGGCAGTACAAAAGTAATGGAAATGGTGGTAGCAGGTCTTACCACACTTGTATTTTTTAAGTCACCAGATTTTTATTAACTTCCGATTTGCAACCTTACAAGTTTACAAAATATTGGTGTTACCTGGTTTTCATTAAACAGTTTAAAAACCTATTTGCCGCTAACCATACCTGTAATAAAATGCCCGGCGTAGCTATCGGGGGCATGGGACAAGCACTGCCTATCAAAAACAGGCACAACCATAATATTATCTACCAATAAAACTAACGGTAAACCCCGCCACATTTATGAAGATCGTTGAAATTAAAGTGTTAAAAGGCCCTAATTACTGGAGTGTTCGCCGCCCTAAGTTGATCCAGATGAAACTCGACCTGGAAGAAATGGAGCAACTTCCTACCAACTTAATTGCCGGTTTTAAAAACAGGTTACAGGCCATGTTCCCAGGCATGTTCGAACACCGTTGTAGTGTTGGCACTCCCGGTGGATTTTTTGAAAGGGTGGAAGAAGGCACCTGGATGGGCCACGTAATTGAACACGTTGCACTTGAAATGCAAACCATGGCGGGCATGGATACCGGTTTTGGCCGTACCCGTGGCACGGGCACGGAAGGCGAATACTACGTGGTGTTTAGTTATATGGAAGAAGATGCGGGTGTATTTGCCGCCAAAGCCGCCACAAGCGTAGTTGCTGCTATTGCAGCTGGCGAGGAGTATGATATAGAACCAGACATTATGCGATTACGGGAGATCCGGGAAGATACCCGCCTGGGGCCAAGTACCGGTTGTATTGTGGAGGAAGCGGCCAAACGCGATATCCCCTTTATCAGGTTGAATAAACATAGCCTGGTTCAGTTGGGTTATGGTATTCATCAAAAACGCATCCGTGCTACCATTGCCTCCACTACTTCCAATATCGCGGTGGATATTGCCTGCGACAAGGAGGAGACAAAGAACCTGTTGGGTGCCTCCGAAATTCCTGTACCCAAGGGGGTGATTGTTAGAACAGAAGAAGGATTAAAAGAGGCCATTGGCACCGTTGGCTACCCGATGGTATTAAAACCTGTAGACGGCAACCATGGTAAAGGCGCCACTACTGATATTAACAACTGGGAGCAGGCAGTAAAAGCGTTGGCTGCTGCGCAGGTGTATGGCCGCAGCGTTATCTGCGAACGATTTATCACCGGTTTTGATTTCAGGGTGTTGGTGATTGATAACAAGTTTATCTGTGCCGCACTGCGTACACCCGCTTCCGTTACCGGTGATGGAGAACATACCATACAATGGCTGGTAGACGAAACCAATAAAGATCCGCGCCGGGGTTTTGGCCATGAGAAAGTGCTTACCTCCATCAAACTGGACGACTTCTCGAATAAAATGCTGGAAGAAAAGGGCTATACGCTGGAAACGGTTCCCCCCAGCGGCGAACGGGTTCTTTTGAAACCCACCGCCAATTTATCAACGGGTGGCACGTCTACAGATGTAACGGATGAAGTACATCCTTCCAATATATTTATGTGCGAGCGGATAGCACAAATTATTGGCCTCGACATATGTGGCATTGATATCATGGCGCCCGACTTACGGTTACCCATCAGCGAAAATGGGGGCGCTGTGCTGGAAGTGAACGCAGCGCCGGGTTTCCGGATGCACATTGATCCGGCGGAAGGACTGGCACGCAATGTGGCAGAGCCGGTAATTGATATGCTGTTTCCCAAAGGCAGCGCAGGCCGTATCCCTATCATTGCCATTACCGGCACCAATGGCAAAACCACCACTACCCGGCTTACGGCGCACATTGCTAAAAGTGCGGGGTATAAAGTTGGTTACACCACCAGCGATGGCGTGTACATTCAAAACCAGCTAATGATGAAGGGTGATTGTACAGGACCGGTAAGTTCTATTTTTGTGTTGCGCGATCCAACGGTGGATTTTGCCGTATTGGAATGTGCCCGCGGTGGAATCTTAAGAAACGGACTGGCTTTCCAAAATTGCGATATCGCCATCATTACCAATATCAGTACCGATCACATCGGCCTGGGAGGTATTGATAGCCTGGAACAGATGGCCAGGGTAAAGGCAGTGGTGGCCGAAACTGTTTTTGCACAT
>JBBQOJ010000156.1:0-6453 GCA_038330815.1 Chitinophagales bacterium
TTACGAAAGATTGATCCCGCCGTTTAAAGTTGGTGTTTTACACATTGCGGCTAAACGCTATTGAAATATTGTTTGGCATGATTTTTAAATATAATCAAGTAGGTTTTTCATAGGATATTGGATAAAAAACGGGGAAAGATTTCTATCTTACCCCTCTTTTTTTTTACCATGTGTAACAAACCGTTTTTTTTATAAGGAGTTTCTCAGCGTTAGGTAAAAGCGCGCCTCAATGTGTTCTGTGGAGCGGGTTAAAATTAATTCTGCTGCTTTCTCACCCATCATTTTAAAATCGGTTGAGATGGTCGTTATCCCGTTAAGGATAATTTTCTTAAGCGCTGTTTCATTATAAGAAATAACACCTATGTCTTTTCCAATTTCAAAGTTATGGTCTACAATTTTTTCAATTAACTTTACCAGGTCGTCTTCCATTACACTTATGTATACCTCTCCTTTATTAATATTTTCCCTGCCAATGTTGTGTACTATTTTATAATTAAAAGCATACTCCTGGCAGAATTTCCGGAAGCCTAAATTGATTTCTATAGGATGGTAAGTATATTCAGGTAGAATAATATTTAGCGTATTGTATTTGCTTAGTTGGGGGAGTGCCTCTTCAAGTGAGTTGTAAATGTCTTTTTCAAAATTTTCGTAGATAGCACCATAGTTACCTGTAACGCCGGGCACCAGTTTATCGAGCAGTATTAATTTATCCTTAGGAATAGTATTGATGATTTTATCCGCATGCTCCGTGCCATCCATAAAATGCGGGATAATTACAAAGTAGTTGTAATCTTCCTTTGAATTCAATAATAACTTTTTAAATAGCGATAAATTATTATTGTATATGTAAAAATCAATGGTAGCGGCTTCTCCAAGCGTGCTTACAAATGAATCATAAATTATTTTTTTATGCGCACTTAATTTATTGAATAGCAGGAACACTTTTACCTTTCTTTCCACATTATTACTTTTGATATAATAGCCCTTACCCGGAACGGACCCAATAATGCCCGTTTTTTTCAGGTAACGGTAGCCTTTTTCCGCAGTGTCCCGTGATATTTCAAACTCAAAACTTAATTCATTAATAGAAGGCAGCACGTCATCGAGCTGTAACTTATTGGTTTCAATTGCTTTTATGATACAATTGGCCAGCTGTTGGTATTTAGGCGTGGCCGAAAATTCATCAATATAAATTAGTTTATTGAAAGGAGAAATCATAACAATCGAATTGAAATCTATGTAAGAAATATGGTCAAAATTAACTGATTAAAATATAGAATGTATAGACAGCCTATTTCATGTTGCGGATGACTTATTTAAAGGCTATATCAACCATACAGGTAATAATACGATTGTTGCCTGGGATGCCTGCAAGCGGCTACAGGCAGGAAGGGTAGGCTATTCTGGCAGCACCTTGATGGTGAACAGGTTGACGGACAAATAAAAAAGAACACCAAACACACAAATGCCTGGTATTCTTTTAAATAAAATAAAGTAGGTTCTTCTTTGGCTATTGATTAAAAAACGGGAATATTTCGGGAGATTGACCACCTTATAAAAAGTGGCAAATGTCATCATCGCCTTTGAAAACTGCCAGGTGTACTACGGGGTTACTAAATGTCCCCGCAATCATTGCAATACAACCCCTGCTGGATCGAACCTAAACGGGCAACATTTTCTATAAACAATTAACCCCTCCGGGATTAAAGCATCCGGTAAAACTAATTAGAGAAAAACGAGTTTACCCGTTTTGGAAACAAGGCTGATTGCTCCAGGTTTTCCTGTAATTTTTCTTCATTAATTTTATCTCTTTCAGCAATCATCGTATAACCAAGTGAAGGCAATACAATTTTTAATGACTGAAATTTTACCGATGCAGAATTTTCCTTAAATGAAATCACAGGCTCATCAATGATTCGTACAGCATCTTTAATATTTACCGCCGACTTTTCAACCCTGATGGTGTGGTACACCGATGTAAGTTGTTTAACCGCCTCAATTTCTTCACGTTTAATAACGGCTGGCTTAGCCATCCAATAAAGAAAATTAACAGCGCCGGAAATACTTTTCACAGTCGCCATTTCTGCTTCAGTGATAAAAACAAAAACGCAGGAACTAAATAGCGCTTCCTTTAAAATCTTTTTATTATTAACGTTGGTGCTAATAACATTATTAACTGGAAAATAGTTCTTAATTCCTCGTTTAGTTAGAATAGAAACTACCTTCTTTTCCCGTTGGGGACGTGTGTAAACTGCATACCAATTTCTTGTCATCTTGTGGTGATTTGGTTGTGAACAATGCAGTTCTTCACAATATTAGATTATCGCTTTTCCAGGGAAAGTTGGTGGTTGTATTAATTGGAGGTATGGTAAATGAAGGGATATATGGACTTATATCATGAGAGGCGACACAAATATACACTTGATTATTTAAAAACAAAATATTTATTACTTTTTTTTGAGTTTGAATGCATTGATCCTTCAATAATGGGCCGGGAAACTTACGAACACTGGCAGGCAAAAGTGGCGGGTGGCCCAAGCTATCGCTTGAAATCTTTATATAACAAGGCTAAACTGACAACAATTACTTCGATTAAATATTCACCAGGCATCCGCTGATTGCAAAAATTATTTATGGGCCTTCTTATTAGTACGATGTGGAAGATAACCGTTATGCAGTTCGGAGAGTGCCAGGCAACATTCACCACCATGCCACCATTCGCTGAAACATCGCCCTGGAAATCGCAGGGGAGTAACGCCGGATAAAGAGGGTAAAGGAATCATCAACCAAAAGAGTAAGGAGCTAACCAGGAGATAAACGAAGCAGATTAAGTTAATGTTAAGCGGCTGAAGAAACGCTGCAATTAAAATAGGTAGTTCAGCAGGAGGTGAAGAAAAAAAAAGCCGCATTACCCGGGAGCAATGCGGCCAGTGTATCGAAATACTTTAGTTTAACGAAGCACTACATGGTCTATGTAAACGATAGCTGACCAATCCTGGTTTTGAAAAGTCAGGTCGCTAATAGAGCAGGGATTGCCCAGTTGCGCCTTTGTTATTTAAACTCCACCCATTTCCCGGCATCGATGATGACAACATGGTAGAACCACCACTTGGAGTTATATTTATTTTGTTTCCATTTGTGCCCGGTGTGCCAAATATCGAAAAAGTAATTTCATTGAATCCAGCAATGCATACACTCCCATTGGCAAACTTTAATACACCCACGACCCGGTGTAATGCATTTTGAAAGCAGCAGCATCATCTCTTACATTGTTTTTATTGTTAAATGATGCGGTAGTTCCTAACCCCAGTTTTGCCATCCTTTCTCAAGCCGATCAATTTACATCGCCTACGCAAGCGAATCAAGTTCCGGCAGATCGACAACAAACAACAAAGAAGCAACTGGCTCGGTGGTTAAACCCGATAAGCCACCAACGTTCCCTTTCCTTTATTTTCAGCCGCAGGAACTTGCACCACTAGCTGCGTAGATTCCCTAATGATGGACGGGACTTTCTTAAAAGCTTTGCAGGCAAAAAAAATGAAACTGGCCTATTTATTGTTTCGGCGAAATGATCTACAAAGTGCTTCCCATTATTTGAAGGGTGCGTTTCAAATTATCGCTCCCGTTTTCGGTCGGTGGGGACACCCACCGAGGCTGGGCCGTGGTTGGTGTCCTCACCAACCACTTGGCGCTGCAACAATTTGAAATGCACCCTTATTTGAAATGATCTTAATTATATTTATCAATAAATTGCACTTGCTGCCTGGGTGCAGGGGAGATGACTTCCGCCTGCGTTTTTACCGGGCAACTTAACTATAAAAAACAGTACCATTATGAAGTGGATAACCATTGCCTTTTTATTGATAGGCGCTATGTATCACGGTAACGCCCAAACGGTAAAAACACATGGGCGCTTAAAAGTAAACGGTACCCAATTGGTTGATCAACAAAGCCAGCCCGTGGTACTCAATGGCATGAGCTTTGGCTGGAGCTGCTTTCATCCCCGTTTTTATACTGCGGCGGCTACCAAATGGCTACACAAAGACTGGAAGTGCAATGTGGTAAGGGCTTCCCTGGGAGTTGGACCAGCGGGTGACTATTTAAAATCGCCAGACATAAACAAAGCCTTAATAAAAACAGTGGTGGAAGCAGCCATTGAAGACGGCATTTATGTTATCATCGACTGGCATAGCCACGATATACACTTAAAGGAAGCTACCGCTTTTTTTAAAGAGATGGCCACCCTGTATGGCAAACATCCCAATATTATTTATGAAATATTTAATGAACCTGATTACGAAACCTGGCCAGAGGTGAAACAATATGCCACCGAGGTCATTACCGCCATCCGTGCCATTGATACGCACAATATCATTTTGGTGGGCAGCCCCCATTGGGACCAGGATATTCACCTGGCTGCGGCGGATCCTATTGCCGGGTTTAATAATTTAATGTACACCATGCATTTTTATGCAGCTACCCATAGGCAACAATTACGTGACCGTACTTCTGAAGCAATTGCCAGCGGTTTACCGGTATTTATTTCAGAATCTGCCGGTATGCAGGCATCCGGTGATGGCCCCATTGACTATGCCGAATGGAATAAATGGATTGCCTGGATGGAAGCCAATCAACTAAGTTGGATCACCTGGTCGGTATCCGACAAGGAGGAAACCTGTGCCGTGTTAAACAAAACGGCTTCTGATTATGGCGGTTGGAAAAAAGAAGACCTGAAAGAGTCAGGCACCAAAACAAGGGAAATATTGAGAAACAAAGCTTCCAAAAAAAAATAGTCGTAATAGTTACAGTTGTGGGTAACCCTGGGCTGCACCTGGGATACTGGCGATTGCTTTTTGCTGAAGGGTTAAGATGCTACTACTATTAATGATATAAAACGGGTAATGGTAAACAAGGCAGATTAACATATCCGCCAGGAATTTTGACCACTACACATCCAGGTTTTGAATTGGTTGAATAAAGGATGTTCGTTTTGCCATGCAGGAATAATGGCACAACGATAAAAGGGCCGACCTACCTGTGTATCAATTAAACTTTATGAAAGGGCCTGGGTTACCCGGCATCTACTGCATCATATACCACCACCTTTGACCATAGGTGGGCACATTCTTCAATAAACTTTAAATGAATGGGATCGGTTTGATAGGTTTCCTGGTCCGCCTCGTTGGCAAACACCAGCATCCACGAAACGGCATAGCTACTGTCAATCACTTCCCGGTTGGTATTGGCAGGTTTACCAATATGAAACTGTTCGATGGTGATGGCGTTGGAAAGCTTTTTCAGGCCAGCTACCAGTGTATCGCGGTCGGCCTGGCTGACTTCGTTTTTTAGCCAGAAATAAACATGGTGTATAAATACATTATTCATGATTGGAGTGGTTGATTTACCTGCAAATATAGCGGTTCCTGCAAGGGTTGCCCTTGTAGTACCTCTCAAAAAGTTACGCCTCGAAATTCCAGTCATGTTTGTTGTTTTAGCTTTATAGCCCGGGATGATAATAAAAATGAGTGCCCTTATTCCATAGCACCGGTTGAGAATGCAAAATAATCCCATTGGCAATAAACTCCTGGTACTTTTAAGCAATTGTTTTACTATTTTCGACTTTAGGCTACATATTGTAAAAAAAAGTTAGTTTACCCCACATCAATACCGGTTATCCGGTTTCAGGTACCTGCAGCCGAAACTGCTTGTCTTTTTATCAGTTAATCTTCAATGAATATAAATTCAACATAAATTTTGTTTTTTCAGGCCTGTTTATCCAAATAATAATTACTTTCATTGTCAATTATGACTACAAGACGCAATTTTATAAAACAAACAGGTGGCCTTACCATGGGTGCCTTCCTGCTTTCCTCCTTTGATTTGGCTGCAAAAAAAACAGCCAACCCAGGTATTCAATTATACACGGTGCGCAAAGAGATGTTGCAGGATGCCACTGGCACCTTACAACAATTGGCCAAACTGGGCATAAAGCAAATAGAATCGGCGGGAAGTGATAAAGGAAGTTACTATGGCCTGGCGCCGGTTGAAATGAAAAAGATTTGCACCGACCTGGGAATGACGCTCCGTAGCGGTCACATCCACCTCGATAATAATTGGCCCACCACGCTGGAAAATGCCGTGGCCTCCGGGCAGGAATACCTCATTTGTTCTTCCTTACCAGGTAAGGGGCAAACGATTGACAACTATAAAAAAGTGGCTGCAAAATTTAATAAGGCAGGCGAGGATTGCAAAAAGGCCAATATCAAATTTGGCTATCATAACCACGAATATGAATTTGAAAAAGAACAGGGAAAAGTGTTGTATGATGTGTTGCTCGACGAAACCGAGCCCTCGCTGGTAGGTATGGAACTCGACCTTGGCTGGGTAGTGGTGCCCGGGTTGGATCCGATTGACTATTTTACCCGTTACCCTGGCCGCTTTCCTTTATGGCAC
>JBBQOJ010000157.1:0-6418 GCA_038330815.1 Chitinophagales bacterium
TTATTTTATTGGTTGGTTGTGTTACCGCTGCAATTTTTTCGGTGTTGGCTACCAGGCCAAAAATTCCGGATGGGTATTTTACCAGAGAGCAATTGGCCAACAAAACGGTGAACCTGCTTTTTTTTGGCAATTTTTATAAAATGGAATACGAACAATATTACGAAGGCATGAAACAGGTAATGGCTGATAGCAATTTTTTGTATGCCAGTCTTATCAGGGACATCCATTCGCAGGGTAAAATTTTGGGTAACAAGTATAAACTGTTAAGGGTGTCTTATACCATTTTTATGTTCACCTTGATTATTGGAATCATCGCCTTTGCCATTGCGGCCTCCTTTATCATGTGATGGTGACCAGGCGGGGGAACCAGGGCACCAACTGGCAGTGTTAGCATTTCAGCTGTTTAAACACCATGACAAGCTTCCGCTATAAATAACCTTTACAGGCAAAACATCAATTTAGTTTATGAAAGCCTTGATTTATCAGCTATGTGTAGCGTGGTGCCT
The DNA here is from genome assembly GCA_038330815.1 of Chitinophagales bacterium. Lineage (GTDB taxonomy): Bacteria > Bacteroidota > Bacteroidia > Chitinophagales > Chitinophagaceae > Ferruginibacter. Next base: position 507 of record JBBQOJ010000157.1, read on the forward strand.
GTTGCCACCCGCAGTTGCACAGGATTCGGTACAGTACCGCATATTATTAATTGGTGATGCAGGTGAAAAAACAATGGCACAGCAGGCGGTCATTAAAGATGCCATTGCACACCAGCTACCGGGTAAAACCATCGCATTGTTCCTGGGGGATAATATTTACCCAAGGGGGATGTCGCTTAGTGGAAGCAAAACAGCAAGTGTAACCCGGGAAATACTTTCTTCGCAGTTTGAGGGATTGCGGGCTGCCGGGGTGCCGGTGTTTTTCATCCCCGGTAACCACGATTGGGATAAAAGCGGCCCGTTGGGATATAAAAAGATGCAGCAATTAAACCAGTGGGTTAAGGGACTTGGTGATTCCCTGTTGCAGGTAATTCCGGAAGATGTTTGTCCCGGCCCTACCGAACTGGTACTGAATGATCAACTGGTGGTAGTAGCCATCGACTCCGAATGGTGGCTTTATCCATTTACCTCACCACCTGTTGGCCTTGATGATTGCGAATGCAAATCCAAACGGGAGGTGTTGGGTAAGCTAAATGACATCCTTGTTCGCCACCGAAACAAGGTAGTAGTGTTTGCAACCCATCATCCTTTTTTAACTTATGGTGTACATGGGGGATATTATAATTTAACCGACCATATTTTCCCCCTCACCCATTTAAATAAGCAGCTTTACCTACCCCTTCCCGGGTTGGGTTCCCTTTACCCGGTGTTACGCCGTACGTTGCCGCCGGCAGAGGATGTAAGGAATGTTTTATACCGGGATATGAAGAAAAACCTTGAAGCGGTATTGCAAACGCATCCCAATGTGTTGCTTGTAGCTGGTCATGAACATTCGCTGCAACTGATACAGGGAGCCTTGTTACAGGTAGTGAGTGGTGCAGGGGCAAAAAATACGGCTGTAAAAATGGGCAAGGGTAGCTTGTTTGCAAGTAGTACCAGTGGTTACGTGGTGGCCGACCTGTTAACTGATAATACACTTCGGCTCCGTTTTCAAACCCTGCAACAAGATACCCTCGCCACGGATTATGTGTATTACAAAAAAATCAGTCCCGGTAACCCCTTCACCCGAATCGTTGCAGAACAACGTGCTGGGCGACAGCATCGCCATCCGTTTAAATGAAGATGTTAACAAAGTATCGAAAATACATCGATCACTGTTTGGCGAAAACTATCGTCACATCTGGGCCATGGAAACTACCATTCCTGTGCTGCGCCTTTCCCTAACAGGGCTGGTACCCACTGCTGCCGGCGGCGGTATGCAAACAAGATCCTTACGACTACTGGATGGTAAAAAAGAATGGGTGTTACGCAGTGTTGAAAAATACCCCGACAATTTACTTCCCCAGTCGCTTACCCACACCCTGGCCGCTTCCATTATCCGCGATAATATGACCGCAGCATTTCCTTATGCTCCTTTAACCGTGCCGGTATTTGCTGAAGCGGTGGGCGTACCCCATAGCAATCCCTCCATCGTTTACATCGCAGCGGATAAGCAACTGGGTATTTATTCAAAGGATTTTTCCAATACCATCGCCTTGCTCGAAGAGCGTGAACCCGCCGGCAAGTCTGTTTCCACTATCAAAATGGCAGAAAAGCTGAAAGAGGATAACGATAATACCATCGATCAACCTGCCTATTTAAAAGCGAGGTTGTTGGATGTTTTTTTAGGAGACTGGGACCGCCATGCCGATCAATGGAGATGGGTGGCTATTGAGCAGGGTAAGGGAAAAATGTACCGCCCGGTACCGCGCGACCGCGACCAGGTATTTTATACCAACCAGGGGCTTTTTCCGGCGATTGCCGCCCTTCCCTGGGTCATGCCCAAGTTCCAGGGTTTTGGCGCACGTATCAAAAATATCAACACTTTTTCTTTTAATGCCAGGTTGATTGATGGGATTTTCACCAACCAATTATCTTATGCCGATTGGCAATCCCTCACCGCTAATACCCTTACAGCGCTCAACGATTCGGTAATTGCAGCCGCACTTAAAAAATTACCTGCGAAAGTGTATGCTGCCATGCAGCTTACGCTCACCCGGCAACTGCAACTACGCCGGGCTCATTTACTGGAAAAGATGCCTACCTATTACCGGTTTTTAAATAAGGTAATTGACATCACCACTTCAGATAAAAATGAACTGGTACTGATAACGGACACCTTGAACGGGCAGTTGGGAATATCCATTTATAAAATAAGTAAAAACAAGGTGGTGGAACAACTGTTGTACAGCAGGGTGGTGGTGCCCGGGGAAACACGGGAAGTAAGGTTGTTTTTATTGGGTGGTGAAGACCAGGTAATCATCAGCAACTATCATTCGCCTATCAGGATAAGGATAGTGGGCGATGGCCGCTCCACAAAAAATTATGTAGTGGAAGGAAGTGGTAAGGCCTTACGCAGTGTGCATATTTACGATGGCCAACACAATGCTATTTTCAGCGGTGACCCCGCAGGGGTGCGGCGCCACCTGTCAAACAACCCTGCCAACACAGCGGTAGATATCACCAACCGGTATAATAAAAACATTCCGTTGCTCATTGCAGGTTTTAATGTGGATGATGGCCTCATCATTGGTGGAGGGTTAAAACTAATACGGCAAGGTTTTCGAAAACAACCCAATGCCAGTATGCAACAGTTTACCCTGGCGCATTCCTTTTCGTCCGGTGCCTTTCGTTTCAACTACCGGGGAGAATGGCTGAATGCCCTGCAGCGCGCCGACTTTCTATTATTAGCAAATATTTTTGCGCCTAACAATACCCAGAATTTTTTCGGGAGGGGCAATGCCACTGGCATCACCAAAACCGGCAACTACATTCGTTTTTACCGAACGAGGTTTAGTTTATACAGCCTTGCCCCTGCTATCAGGTGGCGCAGTGGGAAGGCCAACAGTATCACTTTGTCACCTGCGCTGCAATATTACCGGTACGATCCGGATGACAATAACGGCAGGTTCATTACCAACACCGCGCTCATTCATTCTTACGACAGTGCCACCATTGCCAATGAGAAAGGGCATGCAGGGTTGGTATTGAATATTGTGAAGGACAGTCGTAACCATCCGTTGCTACCTAGTTTCGGCGCCTATTTTAATTTAAGGTTGCAGGGATTTACCGGCCTGAATGATTACTCACGGTCATTTGGCCAGGTGATAGGGGAACTTGCCGTTTACAAGAGTATCGACCGGAAATCGCACTTCGTTATTGCCAACCGGGTGGGTGGTGGCTTAACCGCCGGGCACAGTACTTTTTACCAATCCCTGTTTTTAGGCGGACAGGAAAACCTTTGGGGGTACCACCAATTCAGGTTTGCAGGCGAGCACGTTTTTTACAATAACCTGGAGGCAAGAATTAAATTGGCCAACCTGGCTTCCTATATCCTTCCCGGCGAACTGGGCATGACGGCATTTTTTGATGTAGGAAAAGTATGGCAAACCGGCTTTAACAGCAATCGGTGGCATCGGGGTGGAGGGGGAGGCTTCTATTTTGCACCCGCCGGCGTAGCCGTATTTCAATTGGTACTGGGAAAGTCGGTGGAAGGCTGGTATCCCTATTTTACCATGGGCTTCCGGTTTTAAGTGGACTTCAAAAAATCACCGGAAGAATGATATCGCGTATCCGTACCTGTTTTACCAGGTGATATACGCAACACTTACCTACATTTGAGGACTACGATGACAAGAAATCCTACATTAATTGTTGGACAGGGTATTGCCGGAACACTGGCTGCGTTTATGCTTCACCGGTATGACATGCCCTTTATGATGATTGATCCCGGTAATACCCTTAGCTCCAGCCAGGTGGCAGCAGGAATGTTTACGCCAATAAGTGGGAAAAGAAAGACCATTCCGCCGCTGGCGGGGGAACAAATTTCACTGGCGATCACCGTGTACCGCCAACTGGAACAGTTACTGGAAACACCCTTACTACACCTGCAGAACGTGTACCAGGTATACCATGATGCCGCTGAATGCGATAACCTGGTTGCCAAGGGCCGATTACCCTTGTTTGATAGTTATTTACATTTAAACCCGGTTGCTATACCGCAGCTGCATCAACCCCTGGGCGCCTGTACCATCGGGGATTCCGGGTGGGTGGACTGTGCCGCCCTCATTCAGCACTTTTCCCAATGGCTAAAAGATCGCTCGCTATTGCTGGAGGATGTATTTGACTATACTCAACTGAAGGTGGCAAAGCAGGGTATTATGTATGAGGGGAATACATTTTGCAACATCATTTTTTGCGAGGGCTACCAGGCGATTAACAATCCTTTTTTCAGTCAGGAGAAAATTATTCCCTGCAAGGGAAATGTACTCACTATCCATAGCGCATCTTTACCAGCGAACTATATTATAAAAAAAAATGGGATCTACCTTGTGCCATTGGGCGATGGCCTTTTTAAAGTGGGTGCAACCTATCAGTGGAACAATGCTTCCACGATTCCGGATAACGAAGGCAGGTTGCAACTGGAACAGCAACTTCATCAATTATTAAACTGTGATTACACCGTGGTGGATCACCAGGCTGGTGTGCGGCCCACTACCCTTAACCGGGAAGTAACCTGCTGCCAGCATCCCAAACTAACGGGAATGTATATGTTCAACGGACTGGGTACCAAAGGAGTGACCCAGGCGCCCTGGTATGCACGGCAACTGGTGAAGGGTATGGTGGCGTCCGCCATGCAATAACCATATTATGTACCAGATGAATTGTAAGTAGCGGCAAAGGGGGCTACAAAAGTACAGGTACCGGCCTTGGTAACCTTCAAAGATTGCAGGCACCGATTTTAATGATCAGCTTTATTCCATTTTAAATATACAGCTGCCACAGCGGGATGTACTTCCTCTTTCAGCATTTTGACAAATGTTTCATCCGGCATTTCTTCCTGGTGCTTTTTCAATGCCTTCCATAAATCAATCAATACTTTTTTGCCAGCCGCATTGTAAATATGCTTTGCGGCAATATGTAGTTTACACTGGTACCAACCATAATTTTGAGGCCCCATACCCAGGGTGGTATACAATCTTTCAAAATCTTCCAGGCTGGTAAATTTAAAAGTTGTTGTAAGGCTACCTGCCACTAGGTTTGGAAATACTTCCAGTGCAGGTAAAAGCGCCGGCTGTTTTTCGGCAACATAGGTATGCAGCATTATATTGACAAACAGTTCGCCCATCCAGTAGCGGTGCATTTTTAGTCCGGCTTGTGCGGTATAAGAGTGCCCCATTTCGTGAAGGGCGAGTAAATCAAAGAATGGCATCATGCTGTAGGAACCACCGGGCTTGCCATAAGCGGTTGCTACCTGCGTTGCAAGTTGAGGCGTAAGTTGATCTACCGCAGGTACAAAGCTGCGCCAAAAATCATTGTCTTCCGCTGCGATTGCTAAACGTGCATGGTCAATATTATGTGGAAACCCATACACTTCCCGCAGGGGTTTGGCAGCAATACCTTTCCAGTGTTGAGGGGCCAATATGTAGATGGTTGTTACGGGCGTGTATCCTACCTCACTTTGAAAATAGTGGCCGGCATCTTCCAGGAACAGGGCAATGTTTTTTGCCCTTGCTTCATGGCCGGCACTGTAATAAAATTTTTGAGTAAAGCCTGTTAATGCTTCAAGTGGAACGGGCATTGTTGTTTTTTTTGTAGTATCCTGTGCAAAGGAAACGTTGCAAAGCAACACCAATGCCAGCGCGACCCGGATTGAATTTACAGAGGTGATAACCAGCGTAAGGGGAAAATGAATTGCCATAAACTTTTTCTACAAAGGTATATTGGGCAGATGCCAGGCGCATAGTACAAAATCGACATCTTTAGTAATGAAGGTCTTTTTGCATGCGCAACGGTGTGGAAAGCAGTTGCGCTTCAATAATGGAAGGATTTACCCCGGCAAAAATTTTGAAATCCCTGATCATGTGCATTTG
>JBBQOJ010000158.1:0-6418 GCA_038330815.1 Chitinophagales bacterium
TTTTCGTTGACATAAAACTACACATTTTTGTAAAAAATCCTACTATTTTTCCCTGGTTTTTTATGCACGTTTATGTACATTTCCGCATAATATTTTATTATCGTTTAGTTAGCGTGGCGGGCACACCAACCCTGGCCGTTAGCTGAGGCGGAAGCCTCCACCTGCCAGTCGATATTTTATAAACTAAACGACATTGGATAATAATTAATGCTTACGCTGGGTATTGGCCGCCATTTTACGCAAATTGATTTAAATATCTGCACAATGAGGTTTTCTTTGCCGTTGCATTCCCTTGTTGTACACAGGGCCATTCTTTCATCTGTAAAAAATCCTCTATGCCTGCTATCAATAAAAATAAAAGTCCCCTGGTTAAACCCGATTTGAAACATGATAACATGGAATATTCGGCTTCCACCGATGGGGATGACCTGCTTGACACCGACAACGAAACCGCTGACGAATTAGAGGCAGAAGAAATTACTGCAGCAGAACTTGCCTTATTACAAGAGGATGATCCTGACGAACAGGCGGCCGCCTTAAATAGCGCCGAAACTGATAGTCTTGCAGACGAAGACAATTTTATAAATGAGGAAGAAGATAATGATGTGGATGAAGACAATTAAGTTAATCTATATTTTGTTACCCTTACCATCATTGGTGTTGCATCTTCATTCGAATGCAAACCCCCACTACCCACAGCGGCAACGATGCTTAATTTATTAAGTTAACTACCCCTTCTTTCCCACTTGCTTAAAATTAACCTGCTGGTACCTCTTATGGAAACGGACGGTGTAGGTAGCAGATGCAGAAAAAATTGAGGCGGATATGAAAACGGTGCACTGCACCTGTAAATTCCTAAAGAGAGGAAGCAAAACAAAAAGGGCCACGCCATATCCAGGTTAACTAAATAATAAGTAGCCGGAATCAAGTAGGGTTAGTGATGTTTATACACCACTAACCCTTTTATAGGTAGTAAGACCTGTGTCAACGATATGCTATTACAAAATATCAACCTGCGGGCGTACTTTTATTTACATTTTTTGGGCAGGTGGAAAGTGTTGAATCTTCTGATCAATTTCTACAATCTTGCCGTTTACTATTTTGATATCATCTACAATGGAAAGTGAATCCACCTTCCCTTTCCTATCTGTTTGAATTTCCTTATACCAAAGCGTAACGTACTCATGTTTTTTATCCTTTGATATAACCGATTCCCAATCTGCCATATTAATTTTTACTGCCGCCAGCGCCTGCCGCGACTGGGTAAGCATTTTTTTCGCACTGTCTTTCGCCAGTTTTGCATAGTATCCGTCAAACCGTAAATCTACAGTATCACCAAAAGCCGTCATACAACCATCCATATCACCTGCCTCAAATGCCTTTAGCGATTTCATAACGGTAACAACATGCTGCCGGTCGCCTGCCTGCCACTCTCTGTAAGGAGATTCCAATGTATAAGGATAGGCTGGTTCAACCGTAGATGAATCAGGTGCCAGGCCGGTAGCAACCGGGGCTTCACTATTTGTATTGCAACTTATACCCAAGGCAACAAAAATCAAAAGAAAAAGTAAACTTTTCATGTAGCTGGTTTTAATGTTTTTAAATAATTGAAAGGTTTGGTAATAAATTAATTGATACTGCAATTAAAAGGAATAAGATAGATAATTAAAATTTACCATGCAAGTCCTGCCGGTAAAAAACAGGTATCTTTCATGCCACCGTGAAAAAACAGGATGAAATAGGAAAGTTAGCAATGCATTACCCATTACAGGTAAGGTTGTACCATTAACCGGTTATTGCAGGCAATGTGAAACTATTATTTGAGGGCTTAAAAGGTGTAACCGGAAGCAGGCAGGTGTTCTAATAATACCAAAGTTCTTTGTTCTCCATCAACATTTTTTGAATGGCGCCGATGATTTCTTCAGGAACTTTTTTTGTACTCGCCACTTTTTCTTCTCCTGGGCTACAAAAGGAATCAGCATAAGTAAGTTCTACTGTTTCTCCATCTAACAGCGACTTCCCTTTTTCCTTATCGGAAATAAAAAAGTAATAGACATTGTTTTTCAAAAACGTTTTAACCATGAGGTTATAAGTATCCTCATTATAATCAATTCGTAAACTTCCTTGTAGTATCATACGGATGGCTTATTAATCAATAAAGCTTAAAGTATTGGTTAGCAGTTGGTAGCATTTCATGTGGTTGGTATGCATGGGGTATTTGGATGTGGAAATTACGGTGTGGATCGTAAAATTACGGCAATATATATTTTTTTATTTTATTCGCTCAAAAAATTTTAATCATGCTTGGTAGCACAACGGCAATTTAATAAGTTGGTGTATAACAAGATTTGGAATATTAGGAATCCTCAGGCCAGCCTGCAGTAGTGCCTTATGCCCTACGCCAGGAATTTTCCACCATCACGGTATTGCGGTTTCTAATAAAAGTAACCTGGGAAACGTAAGGACAGTAGTTTACCTTTTGTATTTAAAGTCGCTGCTAACGCCTGCTAAATATCTATAGAACAGAAGGTTGTGGATATATCCTGGCGACCGAGCCGATGGGAGTAGGTACTAATTCCAGCATACTGGGCACTTGCAATCCAGGTTCCTCTTTATGCGATACATAGATGATGGCGGTAGTTGTTTCACTTGCTAATTTATTAATCAACCCTATAACAAGCGCTGCCATGGTATCACTCAAACCAGCGGTGGGCTCATCCAGGATAAGCAGGAGGGGATGCTTTACCATCGCTCTTGCAATCATCACTAATCGCTGGTAACCGGGTGCAGCCAACCTGAAAGGTTGATGGGCCTCCTCCCGCAGGTCCAGCAATTTAATCCATTGCTGCGCTATCTCCAGTTGTTGGTCTGATGGACGCAGGTACAATCCCACCGAATCGAAAAATCCCCCAACAATCATCTGTTCAATGGTATCCCCTCTTTCAAAATGCAGGGTCATTACAGGATCAAAATAGCCTATCTTCTCCTTTATTTCCCAAACCGATTCACCGCTACCTTTACGTTTGCCAAACAGCTCCAGGTCTTGTCCATATCCCTTCGGACTATTACCTGTTATGAGAGCAAGCAGCGTACTCTTACCGGCGCCGTTGGGTCCTTTCAGATGCCAAAATTCGCCCTGCTTTATTTCCCAGCACACTTCTTTCAGGATGGGCCTTCCGTCAAAGTGCACTGAAACATTCGTCATTTTAATCAAGGCACCGGCCGGTGCTGTATATCCTGATAAGGCAGGTGGAATGGCGGTTTCAAATGGCAGGGTGGATAGTGCGCTTAATTGCAGGGTGAAACCATCCCTGGTTAGCAATGATATTTCCTGTTGGTTATTTACTACATAAACCTGTGTAACAAAAGGTAACAATTCTGCACGCCTTGTTAGTAGTTGTATGAAAAGCGTAGTGTTGGAAAGCTGCTGCAAACGTTCCAACACCATCAAACGGTTGTTGCTATCAAGGCTATCAAATACATTGTCGACAATGATATAGGCGGGCTGCAGGTTTACCAGGTAGTTAATGAGTGCCTTCCGCTGTTCGCCACTGGAGGAAGTGGCCAATGTGTTGTTATGTTCAACAGCAATTGCCATATGATCGTGGCGCAATTCTTCATCTAAAAAGTATTGCAGCCGTTCACCTGAAAAAACTTCTCCCTTGCAATTACCTGCAGGTAACAAGTGCGTAAAACGTGTTCCCCCGGTTAATTCCTCCATCAACCAGTTGCGGTGGCCCGGATTGTTGATATAAAAAGCAATGTGTGGAAGTTGAGTCATGGAGGTATCTTTTGCCTGGGTAACAGCGGTAGTTTAAACATTGCCTGAACAAGCTGTGGCCGGTATTACTATTAGCCGCCGATGGTAAATGTAAGCGAAATTCTGTGCCGCAGGTGCGTGATAATTACACCAATTTACCCCTCCATTTACCATTTACACTGTAAAAAAGCATCGGCCCGGCACATCTTACGATTCATTTATAACATACCCGTTTTAGGGTATTGCAAAAAGGATCAATTGCTATTACTTTTATAGATGAAAAATGATTGATATGAAATTGCTACTAACCTTATTGTCTTTACTCCTCGCTTTTTCAAAGGTGAATGCCCAAGACCCGGAGTTTCCTAAGGAATTTATCATGCACCTCAAATTACACAATGGGATGGTTACCAATTTTAAAGGTAATACTCCTGACATTTATGCCGGGGGTATTCAGCTGATTCCCCAGTACACGGTGGTTAAAAACCTGCTTCGCGCCGGGGTAATCCTAAATGGATTTTATACCAGTAAGCAACTACAGGGTGCGGCCGGACCCACACTCTCCATAAAACTGAAAACCCTGCATGCCAGGCCTTTTGGCAGCGCAGGTAATATCCACCTGAACATAGATCATTTATGGGGGACAGAGCACCAGCGTTTATTAGGCGGGGGCATTAATGCCGACATCGGCAACCGCCTCGTGCTAGGGTTAACCTTGCACCGCGATTATAACCTTAATAACTGGTGGTTACAAAATACCCTTGGTTTGCGTATCAGTAAAATCAAACAACCTGCAGTTCCATTTAATTAAAATATTCATTTATGAGCAGAGCTTTAGTAATATCCGGCGGTGGCTGTAAAGGTGCTTTCGCCATTGGTGTTGTGAAAAGGTTATTGAAAGAATACCCCAATTTAAATTTTGACATTTTTGTCGGTACCAGTACCGGTTCTTTAATTGTGCCTTTGATTGCCATGAACGAGATGGCGTTACTGGAAAAACTGTATACTACGCAAAAAACAGAAAACATCGTTTTACAAAAACGCCTTGGCGACCGGTTGGGTACCGATTCAATATTTGATGCTACCCCTTTATGGAGCTTGTTGGAAACACATTATACAGATGCCAGGTATGCACAATTACTGGCCACCGGTAAAAAAGTACACCTTACCACTGTCTGCCTTCAAACCAGCGAACTGGTCGTTTTCACTAATGATCCGGCGCCAGCATCATCTGCCAATTATAAAGTATCAACATTACAAAATGGGACACAATTCCGTAAGGCAGTGATGGCGTCCTCTTGTCAGCCCGTTTTTATGCCGCCGATAAAGGTGAACAAAGATGTGCCAGGTGACCCACATCCGCATTTTCAATACGTTGATGGGGGAGTTAGGGAATACGCGGGTATACAAATGGCCATTGATAACGGCGCCACAGAAATTTTCACCATCCTGTTAAACCCGGGCACTCAAACATCGGATACGAAAGAATACAAGGACCTGTTTGGACTGCTTCAAAAAACCATTGATATTTTTACGGATGACGTGGGCAAAAATGACCTGATTGTGCCCGGTCAATATAATGAAGCACTTGCGTATATAGACGCAGTTAAGAAAAAGATGAAAAGAAATGGAGTGAGTACGGAAACCATCAATGACTATTTTCATATCAAAGGAAGGGAAAACCCGTTCGAGGATAAACAGCCTATCAGGATGTTTACTTTGAGGCCGGAAGCTCCACTGGGAGGCGGCCCCGGCGGCTTAACCTTTGATCCTGCCGAAATGAAAGGCATGGTTAAAAAAGGAGAAATCACCTGCAATAATTTCATAGCCGCGTTACAGCCGGCTGATATTACCTGGGCCTAATGCCTGCAAGGCAACCCGGCCTTTTTGTAAAGGTTCGGGCACCAGCGCATGCAATAAGATCGCTTGAAGAAATTCAACTTACCCGTTACAATTTCCCAACAGGTAATAAATCACAATAAAAATAATAATGGTGCTGAAACATCCGCCACCTAATTTCTTGGCGCCATACCCTGCGATTAAACCCCGGAATAACTTGTTCATGTAGCTTATTTATATTTGTTAAAGTTATCTTGCAAAATCATTAATTGTACCAGACTGCCCGAACGCACTGAGTTTAAAGGGAAATAGCCCCGTTATTTGGCACTATTTTTCTTTCCGGTTGCATGCTAGTAAAAGAATTGCCGATGGTCCACTAAAAAATTTTAAGGTGCGAGGGCATTTCTCTATCACCACCGGCTATTACCAATAAACTAAACGACCTACCTGCCTTACCTATTTTTAGTGGAAATTTTTACCCACTGCCTATAGGCAGGTTACCTGAGCATTACCAAACAATATTTAATAAGGCTAATGTCCATTGGCAGTATTCTTGCATCCCTGTTATTTAAAATAATTATCACACTTTATACCCCAAATTTTATGGATCTAAGAAAAGAGGAATTCCCAGCAACTATACAGGCGTTCGAACTTCAAAATAACCAGGAGGTTTTTTTAGCAGAGAAAATCGTTAGTAGCCAGGCGGAAGCGGACCAATTTACAGCGTTGTATGCAGGTAAACTCATTAAAGCTTCCCGTGTTGAAAAAAGAGAAGTTAATTCATTTAAGTCGACGCCGGAAGTAAAAAAGGAGCGTTCC
>JBBQOJ010000159.1:0-6413 GCA_038330815.1 Chitinophagales bacterium
CCCAGGCAGAATGGGCAACTATGCTACATATCAGTGAAAGAACCCTTCAGCGATATGCTAAAAACAACGGGGCTTTTGCTTCCATCAATGCCGAAAGATTTCACCAGCTTAACCAGGTAATTGGCCGCGGCAAACAAGTACTTGGTAGTGCTGCGTTTTTTTATACCTGGATACAATCCAACCCGCCGGCAATGGATGGCCAGCTTTCTTTTGCTTCACTCACCACCTATGAGGGTATTCAACAGGTGATATCGCAATTGGGCCGCATCGAACATGGTATATTAGCATGATTGTTTATCGATTAGCAAGCGGGCAGTATACCCATGACCTGTCGGGTACTGGTGCAAAACTGTATGGTGGCAGGTGGAACATGCCCGGTTTACCAGCCCTATACACCGCACAGCATATTTCCCTGGCCGTACTGGAGATATTAGTACACTTGCAGGCGTACCGCAAGCCGGTAGATTATCACCTGGTGACCATTGCTATTCCCGATAACGTAGCAACGTTTGTACTGGACCCATTGCAGTTGAAAAAGCAATGGAAAGATGATGTTGGCTACACCCAATTAATTGGCAACGATTTTCTTAACACGCAGGCCTCCCTGGTACTAAAAGTACCTTCCGCGATTATTGAACAGGAACATAATATCATCATCAACCCCGTTCACCCGGCTGCAGACCAGGTAACCATCCAATTGATACAACATTTCATCTTTGATAAAAGGCTTTACCTTACCAATGAATAAAACATACCTGCTACTGGGAAGCAATTTAGGCAACAGCCGGCAACAATTGCAAAAAGCAACCCGGCACATTACAAAAAAAATCGGGCCCTTGCTCCGCCAGTCTGCCTTGTATGCCACCGCGGCCTGGGGCAATACCCAACAACCCGATTTTTTAAACCAGGTGATTGTAATCAGTACTGCCCTGGAGGTGAAGGAAACCCTACAGGCGATTTTAGCTATCGAAAAAGCAATGGGGAGGATACGCACGGTAAAAAATGCCCCCCGTATCATTGATATTGATATCCTGTTTTTTAATAGGGCCATCATCACGGAAAAATTATTGGTAGTGCCCCACCCTCAGATTCAAAACCGTCGGTTTGTATTAATACCACTCAATGAAATAGCCCCCCGGTTAATACACCCCGTACTCAAAAAAAACATCCACCAATTGTTGGCAGCTTGTACCGATCCGCTGGATGTGAAAAAGTTTTACTAGCCAAAAGGATATTTCACTTATTTTGCGCCCTTCAATATGAAGTATAGTTTTGTTACCATAGAAGGAAATATTGGCGCCGGTAAAACCACCCTGGCGCACCTGCTCAGTAAACATTTTAATGCCCGGCTTATTTTAGAAGAATTTGCAGACAACCCTTTTCTGCCGAAATTTTATGAGAACCAGCAACAGTATGCGTTTCCACTGGAATTGTTTTTTATGGCCGAACGGTATAAACAACTTAAAGACTTACTGCAAACGAAGGATATGTTTCAAAACATTACCATATCCGACTACCTTTTTACCAAGTGCCTGTTATTTGCCAAAGTAAATTTACCGGATGAAGAATTCCGGCTGTACCAGAAATTGTTTGATATCATCAACCCACAGATAGTGCAACCCGATATACTAATTTATTTACATACCCCGGTAAAGCGTTTACAGGAGAATATTAAAAAACGTAACCGGCAATATGAACAGGGTATCGCCAACGATTACCTTTTTTCTTTACAGGAAACCTACACGCAATATATAAAGCAGCATAATATAAAAACATTGTTTGTTGATACTTCCAACGCGGATTTCCTGGGTAATGATGAGCACCTGGCAGTAATTGTAAACGCGCTGGACAAAGAATATGAAAACGGGCAACACTTTATATCATTGCCTTAAAATACTTACCGGCTAAATTTGCCAGGCACCTCCCGCTTTTGCAGACGAGCAGGCACTGAACCATCCTGCAGATCGAATTGTTATTTACCTTTGCGTTTTTACTAACCTGTTTCATTTGAATAATTCTCCCCTAAGTGTTCTAAAAATCCCTGAATTCAGGCATTTTATCATGGGCCGTTTTGTTTTCATCATGGGATTACGCATGATGGGCACGCTCGTATCGTGGTGGATGTATGAATTAACCGGCGATGCTTTTTATATTGGAATGATCGGGCTGGCGGAGGCCATTCCTGCAATTACCCTTGCCCTGTATGCCGGCTATGTAATTGATAAAAGCGAGAAACGGCGGTTATTATTGCGGACTGTTTTTTTATATGCCACCTGCACCATCATCCTGCTGGGCACTTCCACCAGCTGGTTTCACGAAGCTTTTGGTAACAAATTGATCATCGTATTTATCTACAGCATTATTTTTTTTACCGGCGTGATACGTGCCTTTTCCGGCCCAAGTTTTGGCGCTATGATTGCCTCCCTTGTACCGCGGGACCTGCTGGTTAACGCCGCGCAACTAAGTTCCACTACCTGGTTAATCGCCAGCATCACCGGGCATGCTATGGCAGGATTTTTAATTGCCTGGCTGCATGTGAACGGCACCTTTGTGGTAATCACCCTGTTAATATTAACTGGTTTATTCTTTCTTTCCAAATTAAAAGAAAAGCCACCAGGTGTGGTGGCGGAAAAGAAAACACTGGAAGCCGTTACCGAAGGATTGCGCTTTGTGTTTAAAACAAAAGAAGTGTTGGGCGCCATCACCCTCGATCTATTTGCGGTGCTGTTTGGCGGTGCAGTGGCCATGGTACCAGTTTATGCTAAAGACATTTTAAACGTGGGGCCCATAGGCTTTGGCTGGCTGAATGCAGCGGCGGACATCGGTTGTATTTCCATGGTAATCGGGCTTACGCTTAGCCCTATGCGCAAAAAACAGGGCATTAAATTATTGATTTCCGTGGCAGGTTTCGGATTGTGTATTATTATTTTTGGTATATCGAAATGGTATTGGCTGTCGTTTTTCGCCTTGATGATTGGCGGTGTATTCGATGGCCTTAGCGTGGTAGTGAGGGGCAATATAATGCAGTTAAAAACACCTGATGCACTGCGGGGCAGGGTGATGAGTGTTAACTCGATGTTCATTAATTCCTCCAATGAAATCGGGCAGTTTGAAAGTGGGGTGGCCGCCAAATTGATGGGGGTAGTACCATCAGTGGTGTTTGGTGGATGTATGACCCTACTGGTGGTAGTGGCTACCTGGTGGAAGGCACCTTCGTTGAAGAAACTGGAATATTAGCGCAGGTATCATCCTGCTTTTGGTTTCCCCGGTTATGGCAGGAACTTTGCTTTTTTAACTGGTGGTCTTTTTCGTTGATGTAAATCAATTAGGCAATTGATTGTATTATTGGTGGATGATTTCAAGGCAAGCTGCATCGGCCTTCGTTTTATTTCAATTTTACTACACTCATATGCAACGCAAAACTTTTTTACGAAACAGTGTACTTAGCATGGTAGCTCTCGCCTTTTAAACCAGCATACGCAAGGATAGCCATTGGTGGGTGATAACTGGAAAATAACAATGCTTACGCCAACAATCGGCGTTTTTACCGAACGGGGTGGCAGCATTCTTTTCCTGTTATCAAAGGAAGGCATTGTAGTAGTGGATTCCCAGTTCCCATAACAGGCACAGCACCTGATCGGAGCATTAAAAAAGCAGTCGGCACAACCCTTTCGTTTATTAATCAATACCCATCACTATGGCGATCACTCTGCCGGCAATATTGCCTTCAGCAGATTGGTGGCCACAGTGGTGGCACATGAAAACTCGAAGCTTAACCAGCAAAAAGTGGCCAGAGGAAAAACAATGAGGATAAACAATTGTATCCCGACAAAACCTTTACCAGCACCAAATCTGTCTTTATTATTTTGGCCCGGGCCATACGAATGGCGATAGTTTTGCGCATTTTACAAAGGCCAATATTGTTCATGCCGGAGACCTGGTAGCCAACAGGCGCCATCCGTTTGTAGACCGCAGCGCCGGTGCCAATATGCAAAACTGATAAAAGTGGTAGATAAGGCCATCGCCACTTTTGACAAAACACGCGGTTTGTTTGCTGGCATGCAGGCGAGGGGGACCAGGTAATGGCAACGATGGAGGAAGTAAGATTATTCAATGATTACCTTGACAAGACGCTTCGATTTGTAGAAGGCGCCTTGAAAGCAGGTAAATCAAAAGAGGAGATACTTTCAACAACCATTATTCCCGGAGCGGAGCAATGGAAGGGAGACGGCTATCGAGGCCCTTACTAGCGGCTTACGAAGAATTTACTTGACGTTAGCCATTAATTTTTCAATTACATAATAAGTGATGGGGCAAAAAGTACTGTTCTTTAGGGCCATCGGCTGCCGCTTCAGCAGGAAATCCTCATCGGTATAGGGAAATCTTTCGCAATCCGACGGCCGGACATCATAAATGCTGCAATAATTATCCTCACCCAGGAAGGAGCAGGGAGCGGCACGCATTACATAATCTCCTTCCTCGTCTACCCGCAGGTAGTCGTTAATCAGGTCGCCATCTTTTATTTTAAGGTGTTTAGCGATACGCTTAATATCGGGGGTTTTAAAACGGGGAGAATACCCTTTACAACAGTTACCACATTGCAGGCAATCGATTTTTTCAAAAGCTTCTTCATTTAATTCGGGCAAGGCTTTTAACACTTTATTTTTATCTGCGCGATGCAGGTAGTTTTTGTATAGTTTCTGCCGTTCCCCGGATTTTTTTTCCCACGCCCTTAACAATTCATCACTCATAATTTACAGGTATGCAGGATTGCCGCAGGCAGCCCCTGGTTATTTATCCCACTTTTATGCACAGGTGCAAAGTAACGAACATATTAGCACCAAATCTTGTTGTGTTAATGTAATTTTGCAGCGGTAAATTTGTACGAACCCCGTTCCATTTTTGATCCGGTTACCTGGCAGCCATGTAAGTTGTGTTCATCAAAATTATCCCCATCTTTGTTTTGCACACCGATTTACCGGTTGATATAGGCCGCCTATAAATCGCACCGTCAATACAAGGGTGATTGCAGTACCCCGGTTTGTACTATCATTTTCAAATTTTATCTATATATATGAATCTTTTCGAAAAACAACAGCATGAATTTACAGGCAGGCATATCGGTACCAATAAGAAAGAAACAGCGGCTATGCTTTCGGAAATCGGTGTACATGCCATAGAAGACCTCATTGGTAAAACCATCCCGGAAGATATCCGGATCAAGGCCGACCTGGAAATTCCTCCGGCAATGAGCGAATTTGACTACCTGAATGAGTTGAAAAAAGTGGCGGATAAAAACAAGGTATTTAAAAGTTATATCGGGCATGGGTATTATGATACGATTACCCCCAGTGTAATCTTAAGGAATGTATTTGAAAACCCGGGTTGGTACACCGCCTATACTCCTTACCAGGCCGAAATTGCACAGGGACGGCTTGAAAGCCTGTTGAATTACCAAACCATGGTAAGCGATTTAACCGCGTTACCCATCGCCAATGCCAGTTTACTGGATGAGGGTACTGCCGCAGCGGAAGCCATGGCCATGCTATTTAATCATAAAAACAAAAATCACGATCATATTACCGCGCCAAAGTTTTTCGTAGACATCAACCTGTTTCCGCAAACAAAAGATGTTTTGATCACCCGCGCTGCTCCCATTGGTGTGCAACTGGTATTTGGTGATGCAAGTACAGAACCACTGGATGAATTATTTTTTGGTGCCATTGTGCAATACCCCGACAGGAATGGTACCGTTACCGACTTCCGTACCTTTATTGAAAAAGCGCACGCTGTTAATGCGATGGTAGTGATGGCAACCGACCTGCTGGCACTAACGTTGTTAACTCCTCCGGGAGAATTGGGCGCTGACGTGGCCGTCGGTTCATCACAGCGTTTGGGCGTACCCATGGGATTTGGTGGACCACATGCCGCTTTTTTTGCCACCCGCGACGAATTTAAGCGTACGATACCTGGTCGTATTATCGGCGTTAGCCAGGATGCACAAGGAAACCGTTGCCTGCGTATGGCCTTGCAAACCCGTGAACAACACATCCGCCGCGAAAAAGCCACCAGTAATATTTGTACCGCCCAGGCCCTGCTAAGCAATATGGCCGCTATGTTTGTCATTTATCATGGGGCACCCGGCTTGAAAAATATTGCCAAAAGAATACACCTGCTCACCCAGCAACTGGAAGTAGAGTTAACAAAGATGGGTATTGAACAACGCAATGCCGCTTATTTTGACACCCTGCATGTATCCGTTTCCGATGTAGCCATTTTAAGGGCTGTAGCAGAACGTAATGAAATGAACTTTAATTATTGTAATGATGGTTCGGTAGGGATTAGCCTGGATGAAACTACTTCTCCTGCGGATGTTAGCAGCATTATCCGGGTATTTGCGGAAGTCACCGGAA
>JBBQOJ010000160.1:0-6407 GCA_038330815.1 Chitinophagales bacterium
CGATGTTAAACGCGGCGCCGGATTTATATGGCCATCTAACGGGTAAACAATAGCAATGTGCACCTGGTTATTTGTATTTTGTTTTCATTGATAAGGTAGCCTTGCTTATAGTGTCCTTCATGATTTGAGACTCCACTTAAGTACTCTGGAGCGTTCTTCGCAACAGACCTTATAGGTTTAGAGAAGGGGTGCCAAAACCTATCAGGTCTTACCTATTAATCTGAAAGGATGGCTGTTGGAAAGTCAAGTGATGAAAAGAACGGTTAATTTAAAATAAGGCGCTGTAAAAAGTTAGAAAATTACCCGGTATAGGAAGCTGAACATAACTTATGATAATTGATCTGAAATGGCACATCTAAAATGAGGAAGGATAAATTACATCCTGGTGACGGCAATGAAATGCCCCCGGGCACTCCGCCGGTAACTGAAGTGATCATCCTGGCCGGTGGGCTGGGTACCAGGTTAAAATCGCTGATACCGGATCTGCCTAAATGTATGGCTCCTGTAAACGGGCTACCATTTTTATATTACATCATCCGGCAGCTGCAGGATAACGGGCTGCAGCATTTTATATTTTCCCTCGGCTACCAACACCAGGTGGTCATTCAATACCTTGATCAATCCTTTCCCGGGTTGATAAAAACCTACGTGGTAGAGGATCAGCCCCTGGGCACGGGCGGTGGCATCCGGGCTGCCTGCAGTTTTGTTAACACGGCGCATGTGCTGGTGGTAAACGGTGATACTTATTTTAATATTGATATCGCCCAACTGGCAAACGCTCATTTTAAACACGCGGCAGACTGCACCATTGCACTCAAATTATTAAGGAAAGTGAGCAGGTATGGAATGGTACAGATCAATAGCCAGTCGCTGATAAAAAGTTTTACTGAAAAACAACCCGGGGCCACCGGCTATATCAATGGCGGCCTCTACCTGTTGCATGTAAATAATTTTTTAAATAAAACGCTTCCAACCGTATTTTCTTTTGAACGAGACTGGCTGGAAAAAAAAGTGGGCGTCAGCAATATTTTTGGGGTTAAATTTAACCGCTATTTTATTGATATCGGCGTACCGGAAGATTATCAACGAGCCTGCCTTGAAGTAGCTCAACTCAAATAGGATGCCTTCATGAGAGTGCCTTCCAAATTCTCAGAGCGACAATTTGGAAGGTACCCCGGCATAACAGCAGGTAACAGAATGAAAAACGATTAAATTTATTACATGTCTTTTGATGTTGGCAAGGTAACGCCCGACTGGACGCTGTTCCTGGATCGGGATGGCGTAATTAATATAGAGCGTCCGGGTAGCTATACAAATTCCTGGGAAGAATTTGTTTTTCATGAAGGTGTATTGGAGGCCACCAGGTTACTGGCATTAAAATTCCGCTATATTTTTGTGGTAACCAACCAGCGGGGTGTAGGCAGGGGGATTACACCACCGGCGGCGCTGGAACATATTCACCAACAAATGCTGGCAGCCATACAAGCTGCAGGTGGAAGAATTGATAATATTTATTACTGCACTGCTGTTGACCAGCAACACCCCTGCCGTAAACCCAACCCCGGTATGGGTTTGCAGGCGAAGGAAGATTTTCAACAGGTGGATTTATCCAGGTCGGTCATGGTGGGAAATACCTTTGGTGATATGAAATTTGGCCGAAACCTGGGATGCCGTACCATTTTTTTGCCAACCACTCTGCCGGGCACCGATGCTTCAGATCCACGTATTGATGCCTTGTATGATTCGCTGTACCAATTTGCGTTGGCGCTCGGTTAAGCAACGGATTTTCCATTGCAGTATTATTTTCAGTTCGGTAAAAAGCGCAAGGATAGCATTGCGGTTCGTAGTTTTTTGATGAAGCTTATGGAGCAGGAATAGCGTTCACAGTACATTCCAGCCGTAAGCTTTCGTTAAATTTTATTGGAAATAGTTGTTACTGGCACTATTCATTTAATTTTAATTCATGAAGCAATTCGTCTTACTTTCTTTCCTGTTTTTTAATGGTATGCAACTGCTTTCCGCACAGCGCATCTATAAAGAGGACCTGGCCATCCTGCAAAAAAAAGAGGATTCGCTAAAAGGCTATTCATTAAAATTGATACAGGGAATTACCGCTACTGACCGCTTTAACGCCGATAGTTTATTTACGAGGATGTTTGTTAGGGCACTGGTAACAAAAAATTCCTTTTTCTATCCCTTTGATTCTTTACTCACCATATCAAAGTTGTACGCGCCGGATAGCAGTTTTAAGATATTTACCTGGCAGATGGTGATCAACGACAACGTGGTGCGCCAGCATGGGGCCATTCAAATGCGAACCGATGACGGCCGTTTAAAACTATTTCCCCTGATCGATAAATCTGATGTTACCATCAACGTGGCTGATACCTTTGCCAACCACATGGGTTGGATTGGCGCGGTTTATTATAAGATGATACAAACCAACAGTGGTAGTCAGCGGTATTACACCCTGTTGGGTTACGATGAAAACAATATCCGTAGCAACCGTAAAATTATTGAAATATTACATTTCAGTAATGAAGAACCAACTTTCGGCGGCCGGTTGCTAAGTTTCGAAGAAGATTCTGTCGCAAAGTCGTCAGTAAGCCGCTACATTATGGAATATAAGAAAAATGCGGGGGCGAGGTTAAACTATGATGAAGAAATGCAGCTGATTTTGTACGAACACCTGGAATCGGAGACCAATGAGCCCAATAAAAAATGGACCTATATCCCGGTGGGCGATTACGAAGGATTTAAATGGAAGAATGGCAAGTGGGTGCACATCGACAAAGTGTTTACGCAAGTTACGCCCGAAGGCCAGGCGCCAATGCCAAACCCGGTGAAAGATGCGGAAGGCAAAACCATGGAAGACCGGCTAAAGCAACAATTCCTCCAGGAGGAAACACCAGAACAACCCGTAAAAAAACCGGGAGTAAAGAAAAAAACCACTCCAGTGGTGCCTAAGTAAGTTACCAATAGAGAAACCTTTCTTATTGGGAGTTTTTATTTTTCCAGATGGGCAATTTACACTTCGTTTGCGGTGCCATTATTGCTTTTACAGGCTGTATTAAAAACAAACAAAAATGAAAGTTCACTTTAGGTGTGCCTGTAAATTCAAGGGAGTTCCATGCAACCTCCTCTACTGAGCATCTACAAGGTAGGTTCCTAAATCAATCACTTCCCCTTCGCCCTGTTGATATTCTTCCAGTTTTTTAATATTGACGTTATGCATTACTTTACTTTCGAATACCGGCACCTGGTCATTGTATAACACAAAATAAAAATCAGGTAATTTTTCCAGGGTAAAGGTATTGCCAAATGCTTTCTCACCAAATACAATCCTACACTCCCCGGCCTCATCCAGCGCAGATTCGCCGAGGTAATCATCACCAAAAATATCTTTATCGTACAGGCGTAACCGGTATTGCCTGCCGGTAAGGGGTGCATCATTGCCTTTGGTTATGAAGGTGACCTTCACCTCCAGGTTCATGTTCTTATTAAATGAAAAACTACGCATGATAATGCTATGTTTAGCGTGGTGCTTAATGGGAACCCGCCCTGCTCATGGTAGGTACAATAACCTTCTTCTTCCGGTCAATCTATCAACAACAGGATCAACCTGCAGCCCTCCTTGTAAGAAAAGGCGGTCTGGCATTTCGGCAAAATCAAACACCAATGAAATCTAGTCATTCAACTTCAGTACCGCCAAAAACGCTTCCTGCGGAACTTCTACATTGCCAATCTGTTTCATGCGCTTTTTACCCTCTTTCTGCTTTTCCAGCAATTTGCGTTTACGGCTAATATCGCCACCATAACATTTGGCGGTTACATCTTTACGCATGGCGCTGATGTTTTCGCGGGCCACTACCTTTGCACCAATGGCAGCCTGTATGGCAATCTGGAATTGTTGACGCGGCAATAATTCCTTTAATTTTTCACACAATTTGCGCCCAAACTCGTGCGATCTTGCCCGGTGAATAAGGGCACTAAGGGCATCTACTTTTTCACCATTTAATAAAATATCCATCTTCACAATATCACTTGGCCGGTATTCGATGGGATGATAATCAAAAGAAGCATAACCCCTTGTCATGCTTTTTAGTTTATCATAAAAATCAAACACAATTTCCGTCAATGGCATATCAAAAGTTAGCTCTACCCTGGTAGGGGTTAAGTAACCCTGGTTTACAAGTACTCCCCTTTTACTGATGCAAAGGGTCATGATATTGCCGATGTATTCCGGTTTGCTGATCATTTGTGCCCGGATAAATGGCTCTTCTATTTTCTCAATCCGGGTAGGATCGGGCATTTCCGTAGGATTGTTCACCGTAATCACTTCTCCTTTGGAGGTAGTGGCGATGAAACTCACATTTGGTACCGTGGTGATAACAGTTTGGTTAAATTCCCGCTCCAGCCTTTCCTGAATGATCTCCATGTGTAACATGCCTAAAAATCCGCAACGAAAACCGAAGCCAAGGGCCTGCGATGTTTCCAGTTCAAATGTTAGGGAAGCATCATTCAATTGTAATTTATCCATGCAATCCCGCAGTTCCTCAAAGGCATCCGTTTCTACCGGGAAGATGCCGGCAAACACCATTGGCTTAACATCCTGAAAACCCTTAATAGATTCTTTTGACCCATTTACCATGGTAGTAATAGTATCTCCTACTTTTACCTCCCGGGCATTTTTAATGCCGGTGATGATATAGCCCACATCCCCTGCACGCACTTCGGTTTTGGCTTCCATCCCAAATTTCAGGATGCCCACTTCATCGGCACCATATTCCAGCCCGGTATTGCTAAACTTAATCTTGTCATTCTTTTTCAAAGTGCCGTTAAACACGCGATAGTACACGATAATACCCCGGAAACTATTGTACACGCTGTCAAATATCAGGGCCTGTAAGGGAGCATCCACATCCCCTGTGGGCCGCGGAATGCGCTCGATAATGGCGGTGAGGATTTCTTCAATACCAATACCGCTTTTACCGCTGGCCAGCAGGATATCCTCCGGCTTACAACCAACCAGTTCTACAATCTGGTCGGTTACCTCGGGAATCATAGCGCCATCCATGTCAATTTTATTGATGACAGGGATTATTTCCAGGTTATTATCTATGGCGAGGTAAAGGTTACTAATTGTTTGCGCCTGGATACCCTGGGAGGCATCCACCAGCAGCAACGCCCCTTCACAGGCGGCCAGTGCCCTGCTTACTTCATAGCTAAAATCTACGTGCCCGGGCGTATCGATCAGGTTAAATACATATTCTACCCCTTTCCATTTATAATTGATTTGGATGGCGTGGCTTTTAATGGTAATGCCTTTTTCCCGTTCCAGGTCCATATCGTCCAATACCTGCGCCTGCATATCACGTTCGCCAATGGTGTGGGTAAATTCTAAGAGGCGGTCTGCCAACGTGCTCTTTCCGTGATCAATATGAGCAATAATGCAAAAATTTCTAATGTTCTTCATCCGTACTGAAATGCTTTTAAGTGCTGCAAAACTAACTGATTTCCCTTTCATTTTAGGTTTTGTTTAAAGTGGTGTTCATAGGTAATAAAAGAACGGGGGAAAGATGCTGAATTGATGCGGCTGACAGGTGTAAAGCAGGATATACATACTGGCTAAGGAGCATACTGGTGGCGATGCCTGCTTCATCATGGGGACCCTGCCCGATGTAACAGCATAATGATAATACTAAATAGCAGGAGATTGTTTAAAAAAATAAGGTATTAGCAACGGGGGATCGAGCGCCGGCATATACCCTTCAACATAAGATTATATTTGCCGGCACATCATAGGCACTATTAGGCCCGCTACCTTTTTCAAAAAAAAACGCCTCTTTCAAAAGCCTGACAGTAAATACATTCCGGAAAATTCCGCTTTGTTTTAAACACGCAGTTTTCCACATAATTTCCGCTTGGCATAGTTATTGGATTTTTGATAGCAATTACATACAAAATGGCTTGCAGCGGCCGCTGCGCCTTAACTCCCAAAAAATTAAATATGGTGAATGTTTACTTTATATAATTAATCCATCCATCAATTTTTAAAAACGTCAATTATGAAAAAGACAATTGCATCTATTTGCTTATCCGGAATTGTTATGTTTGGTTTTGTAGCCATGAAAGAAGCGGCAACTACAGGCATAAGTGGTAAAGTAACGCCGGCTACTGCTGCCGAAGCAGTGTGGGCCATTAAGGAAGCGGATACCGTAAAAACTACGGTAAGCAGCGAAGGTGCCTTTACACTCGAAGTGGCTCCCGGTACCTGGAAACTGGTAGTTGCCGCCAAAGCGCCTTACAAAAATGCAGAAGTAGCCGAAGTAGTGGTAACTGCAGATAATACCACCGATGCCGGCGAAATAAGGCTGGGCGAATAACGCTAACAATTGATAAAAAGC
>JBBQOJ010000161.1:0-6382 GCA_038330815.1 Chitinophagales bacterium
TGTTTACAGTTACACCTTACCGGTACCTCCCGCTAAAGCTGCCGGTCTGGGAAGCGATGGAAAATCTTCCGAATGCGCCGGTCCATCAATTTCACTTAAATGAACCCCAGGCGTATTCACCTCACTTTCGGTATGAATATCCATTAATAGCCTTGGCTCCCTGCCCCCCATTACTTCCTGTATGGTTTCCTTTGGCATCACCAATCCTTCATATTTTCCCTGGGAGATTACCGAGTGCCGGCTAATCTTTGTTACCCCTTCAATCACCCAATCGCTGGTTTTCTTTTTATCAAAGCGGCAGGTATTGCATATCCAGCCTGGCTTTCCATCATAACTCTGCACCTCTCCCCATTCGTCCTTTCGTGCGGTTACGCGAAACACTTCGTTGCCCCTTAGCCATAAAGTGGTTTTGCCACAGCAATCCGGGTTTTCGCAATTGCGGTGTGCATCTACCGATTTAGTGAACCATACCCTATTTTTAAAACGAAAGGTTTTATCGGTAAGGGCGCCCACCGGGCAAACGTCAATCATATTACCGCTGAAATCGTTGTCGATGGCCTTGGAAATATAGGTAGAAATTTCTGCATGTTCTCCCCTGTCTAAAATTCCATGTACCCTTTTATCAGTAAGTTGGTCGGCTACATAGGTGCAACGATAGCAAAGGATGCACCTTGTCATGTGTAATTGAATAAACGGGCCGATGTCTTCCTTCTCAAAGGTTCTGCGGGGAAATTCATAACGGGTACCTTCCCTGCCATGCTCGTAACCAAGGTCCTGCAAATGGCATTCGCCCGCCTGGTCGCAAATAGGACAATCGAGCGGGTGGTTGAGTAATAAAAATTCCACTACGCCTGCCCGCGCTTCTATTACTTTTTCACTGGTGATATTCTTTACAATCATACCATCCATTACCGTAGTACGACAAGAAGCCACCAGTTTAGGCATTGGGCGGGGATCGGCGGTAGAACCAGCGGCTACTTCTACCAGGCAGGTACGGCACTTACCACCGCTACCCTGCAATTTGCTGTAGTAGCACATAGCGGGTGGCGCCACATCGCCCCCGATTTTACGGGCTGCGTTTAACACCGTGGTACCAGCCGGCACATCAATGGTGATGTTATCGATGGTTACCTTAAATGTTTTTATTTCTTCAGACATTGCTTCATTCATTTATTTCAACCCTGCACACCACTGTTAGAGCGGTGTACAAAAAATTCATTTTTTTACGCGGTAACCGGAATATGTATGGGATCTGCATAATGCGCCAGGCCATAGTTTCTTTTTAAACATTCCTCCGGGTTTAATATATGCCATTCAAATTCATCCCGGAAATGCCGGATGGCTGCTGCTACCGGCCAGGCGGCAGCATCGCCCAACGGGCAAATGGTGTTTCCCTCAATTTTCCGCTGGATATCCCAAAGCAAATCTATGTCCTTCAGTTCACCTTTTCCATTTTCTATTTTGCGCAACACCCTTTCCATCCAGCCGGTACCCTCCCGGCAAGGACTGCACTGCCCGCAGCTTTCATGATGGTAAAACCTGGCCAGGGTCATGGTATTTCTTACCACGCACTGGTCCTCATCCAGCACAATAAATCCGCCGCTGCCCATCATGCTACCGGTGGCAAAACCGCCATCACTAAGGCTTTCGTAGTTCATCAATCGCTTTTCTCCCTTAGCGGTAGTGAGTAGTAAATTGGCCGGTAAGATGGGTACGGAAGAACCACCCGGAATACAGGCTTTCAATTTTTTTCCGTTGGGAATACCGCCGCAATACTCATCGCTATAAATAAATTCCTCTACGGAGATGGTCATGTCAATTTCGTAAATGCCCGGTTTATTGATGTTACCACAAGCTGATATCAGCTTGGTGCCGGTGCTTTTCCCCACCCCTATTTTAGCATAGGCTTCTGCCCCGTCGTTGATAATGGGTACCACCGCCGCCAATGTTTCTACATTATTCACCACGGTTGGGCAATCCCACAACCCCTTTACTGCGGGAAAGGGAGGCTTTATCCTGGGGTTACCTCGTTTGCCTTCCAGGCTTTCAATCAAAGCGGTTTCTTCACCACAGATATAAGCGCCTGCACCCCGTTGTACATACATTTCCAGGTCAAGTCCACTGCCCTTAATATTCTTACCCAGCCAGCCTTCTTGTTTTGCTTCAGCGATGGCCTCTTCCAGGATATCGGTGATCCAGGCATATTCGCCGCGGATATAAATATAACTCACTTTACTGCCCAGCGCAAAGGAAGAAACAATCATTCCTTCAATCAGCAGGTGTGGAATAAATTCCATCAGGTAGCGGTCTTTAAAGGTACCGGGTTCACTCTCATCTGCGTTGCACACCAGGTAACGCGACACCCCTTCCGGCTTTGCCAAAAAACTCCACTTCATCCCGGTAGGAAAACCTGCACCTCCACGGCCGCGCAAGCCACTTTTCTTCACTTCTTCAACAATATCCGCAGGCGACATGGTTAATGCTTTTTCAACACTACGGTACCCTCCTTCGCGGCGGTACACTTCGTAGGTGCGTATTCCGGGAACATGTGCTTTATCGAGTAATAATTTTTTTGCCATACCCTTTTCCCCGAAAGGAATTATTATATTTTAATTAAAATAAATCAGCTGTTAAGTTTGGCCATCAGCATCCGCATGGGATGCAATGTCCTGGAAAAAGGATTCAGTACCAGTCCCAGTGATTCCAGGGTGGTCGCTCCCAGCAAAGGCTCATCGCCCGTTTCGCCATACACCACTGGTGCTGGCCCGCCTTCTCCCTCAAATTCAAAATAAGCACTACACACCCTTCTTTTTAAAACGGTGCCATCTGCCAGTGAAAAACTCATCTCTTTATAAGGTTCAATGTCCAGTGTGTCCAAAATTGCCCCTGGCACCAGGCTATACACTGCACCACTATCTATCAAAAAATTCACTTCCGCTACCTTTTCTGATTTACGGTGTTCCCTAACTTTTAATATAGCATTGGTTATTCCCATTTTTTAGTTGGCTTTTGCCCTGCATTCTTCAATTATGGCGTCTAACTTTTCTTTGGTAAGATGGTCCCGGTACGTATTGCCAAACTGCATCATGGGAGCATAGCCGCACGCACCCAGGCACTCCACCGTTTTTAGGGTAAACATTCCGTCGGCAGTGGTTTCCCCTGCAGCTATATTTAATTTCGATTTAATGTAATCAATAATATCGTCACTGCCATTGAGCATACAGGGGCCGGTTTGACAAACTTCAAATAAAAACTTACCTACGGGCTTCAGGTTATACATGCTATAAAAACTCGCTACTTCGTACACTTCAATCGGCTCAATATGCAGCAGGGTGGCCACATAATCCATCACCGGGGTATCCAGCCAACCACCAAATTCTTCCTGGGCCAGGTGCAATACCGGTATCAGCGCACTTTTTTGTTTGCCCTCGGGATACCGGCTGATAATTTCCGCCACTTTTGCTAATTTGTTTTCTGGAAAAGTCATCCTATTGTAATTTATAAAATTCAAACATTTGCCTACACGCCGATATCTTCCGCTGCCGGCGATAGCTTCATTACCTAACCCATTCCACTAAAACTATGCATCCAGTTCCCCGGCAATTAAGTTTAAACTGCTCATGGTAATGATCGCATCGCTCAGCATGCCCCCCTGCACCAATTCGGGAAAAGCCTGGTAATAAATAAAACAGGGCCTGCGGAAATGCAGGCGGTAGGGCGTTCTGCCGCCATCGCTGATCAGGTAAAAACCAAGTTCGCCATTGCCACCTTCCACCGAACTATACACTTCACCCGCAGGGATATCGGTTTCGCCCATTATAATTTTAAAATGATAGATAAGGGCTTCCATTTTCGTGTACACATCTTTTTTCTCCGGCAGGTAATAGGCAGGCGTATCTGCGTGAAATACCTCGGCATCGGTGCCTTTAAATTCCTGTACTTTTTTATATGCCTGCTCAATGAGGCTAAGGCTTTGCCACATCTCTTCTTCCCTTACCAGGAAACGATCGTAACAGTCGCCGGTTTTACCCACCGGAATGGTGAAGTCAAAATCCTGGTACGAACTGTAAGGCGTATGCGCTCTTACATCATAATCTACCCCGGCGGCCCTTAAATTGGGGCCCGTAAAGCCATAATTTAACGCTCTTTCGGCCGAGATGGCACCACACCCAATGGTGCGTTCCATAAAAATGCGGTTACGGGTAAACAACGCTTCAAATTCCTTTAATTGTTTCGGGTAGGTGGCTATGAATTGCTCCAGTTTTTCAAAAGCGCGGGGGGTGAAATTTCTTTCGAATCCACCGATGCGGCCAATATTGGTGGTAAGCCTTGAGCCGCACACTTCCTCGTAAATTTCGTAAATCAACTCCCTGAATTGCATCAGGTATAAAAACCCGGAATAGGCACCGCTGTCTACGCCAACAATGGAGTTACAGATAAGGTGATCGGATATCCGGGAAAGTTCCATGATGATGATGCGAAGGTAATCCACCCGCTTCGGCAACTCGATACCCAATAATTTTTCGCAGGTAATATGCCATCCCATATTATTGATAGGGGATGAACAATAATTTAACCGGTCGGTAAGCGGGGTAATCTGGTAAAGCGGCCTTCTTTCCGCCAGCTTTTCAAAAGCCCTATGGATGTACCCCACCGTAGAAGTGGCTTTCATGATGCGCTCCCCGTCGAGCTCCAGGATATTTTGAAACACCCCGTGGGTGGCAGGGTGCGTGGGCCCCAGGTTTAATGTAGTAGTTTGCTTTTCTATACTTCCTTCCGGTAAAAGAATATGGTCGCTCATTAGTTGCCTTTAATATGATGTTGTTGCGGTAGTTAATGTACCAACAATGTTTTTCCTGTTCTCTTATCGTCCAAACATTTCGTCATCCTTATCCACCCTTGTCTGGTCTTCCAGCGGAAATTCTTTACGCATGGGAAAATAATCCATCTCATCCACATTTAAAATCCTGATCAAATTGGGGTGGCCGGTGAAGTTAACACCATAAAAGTCGTAGGTTTCCCTTTCCATAAAATTAGCCGACTGGTACAAGGCAGTCGCACTGAAGACATCGGGTGAATTAATATCAGTAAATACCTTAAACCGCAAACGGATATTATCTACCAGGTTATGAAGGTGGTAAACAACGGCCAGCTCTGCCCCTTTTTTATCAGGAAAGTGTACTGCCTGCAGGTCGGTTAAAAAACGGAAACCCAGTGCAGGATCATCAAACAGGTATTGTAATACTTTCAGGTTAAGGTCCTTGGGGCCGGTAAACGTTAGCATGCCATAAGGCTCCTGCCAGTCGGTTAACTCGTCGCCAAATTTTTCGGTAAGTTGTTGTTGTATGAGTTGGTTCGTAAGGGGCATTATATTATAACTTGGTTCAGTTTGGTTGATTATTGTATACCATAGGTGGCCAGCAGGTCTTTGTATTTTTCGCCATTTCTCCTGCGAAGGCTCTCCTGCCCTACCAGTTCCTGTATTTTAATAAAACCATCCAGGATGGCTTCGGGGCGGGGCGGGCATCCGGGCACGTAAACATCAACCGGTATTACCTGGTCGATGCCTTGTAAAACGGAATACGTATCAAAAATACCACCACTGCAGGCGCAGGCGCCTACGGACAATACCCACCTGGGCTCTGCCATCTGCAGGTAAACCTGCCTAAGCACCGGGCCCATTTTTTTGGAAATGGTTCCCATCACCATCAGCAGATCGCACTGGCGCGGCGAAAAGCCCACCCTTTCTGAACCGAACCTGGCCAGGTCGTAATGACTGGCCATCGTAGCCATAAACTCAATACCACAGCAAGAAGTAGCAAAAGGTAGTGGCCAAATGGAATTTTTGCGGGCTAATCCAACCACCTTTTCAAAGGAGGTAGCCATAAAACCGTCTCCCATCATTCCTTCGGGAGCTTCCACCATTTTAAGTTTTGTGTTATATTGAACGGGACGAGACATAGTAATAATAATTTGAAAGTTAAAAATTGGGCTCTAACCACACTCCTTAGGTGAAACAATTTTTAAAGAAGATTGTTGCCTGCGTGTGCTTCAGCAATAAGTGAACCATACCGTATGTTTGTTAATCTTCCCAGATTAAGGCCCCCTTTTTAACAATATCAATAAAGCCGGAAAGAAACAACCCTACAAACATGGTAACGGCGATAAATACTTCCCAACCCAGGGCCCTGAAATTAACTGCATAAGGATAAAAAAAGATCACCTCCACATCAAATAATACGAATAATATGGCGACTAAAAAGTATTTGATCGCCATTGGCTGTCGGGCATTTCCTTTAATTTCGATCCCGCTTTCTAAATTTTGCAGTTTGTCCGTGGTTTTTCTCTTTGGCCCAAAACTGTGGGTCAACACCATCATGGT
>JBBQOJ010000162.1:0-6382 GCA_038330815.1 Chitinophagales bacterium
GGCGGAGAAATCAATATAAATTACGGTACAATCACCTTACCAGTAACTTCCGGGTTTAGTGATAGTACAGGCGGGGCAGCCATCGACGATTGCTTTGCCAATTTTATTTCCGCCATCCGTTGCTTACTTACAAAGTGGGTGGCGTAAGCTTCTTCAATTTTTTATCCCCCGATTTACTAAAGTACAGTTGCCTGCGCGGCCCCTTACCAAAGGAATGATAGGCTGTAAACGATCGTACTAATTGTAATTCATTGGCCGTTTTTCTTATTATTTTATTGATGGTGGTAAGTATAGCCAGGTTGGTGGTACAAACCCGTTCCAGGTAAGCTGTTTTGCCAAATCTCCAGGACTCCAACGCTCCCGGTGTTAAATAACCCAACTGCAGTAGGCCTTCTACCGAACAGGCGTACCCTTTATGATAAGCCTGGGAATGTACCAATGACTTCACCTTCTTTCCTAATTCGATATTGTTCATGACGAAGCAATTTTTTTCGCCAATTTAATGATTTCTGAAATATGGCCAATAGGACAAGGGAAAATTATTATTTACCAATACTTGTGTGCGATTTTCTTTGTTGTTAAAATTCCAAAAAACAACTTACAACGCCAGGCCTCCGCCTTGGTTCGTGGCAGAAACCATTCCCCGCAATTAATTCATACAACAACTTACAACGCTAGGCCTGAAAAATGAATTATTCCGCCCTGGTTCGTGGCTCACGAACCATTCACCGCAAGACGGAGGGCAAAACCTTAGTTCGTGTGGCACGAACCAAGGCGGAGCGTTATGTAACAGGAACAAAAAAAAAGCAGTTGCCTGCTTTGTGCCGACAACTGCTCCATGCTTTTTTAACCGCTTATTTTTTAAATACCTGTTGCAGGGTTTCATCGTTCACCCTTACCAGCAATCGGTATATGCCTGCTGCCAGTTGGCCCACCTCAATCGCATTATTGCTGAGCGTGCTGCCCAATGTGCGGGCCACTACGCTGCCATTCATGTCAATGACTGTAGCTTCCAAACGGCTATTGCTTTGCAAACCAGCCACTACAAACTGAAGCTGTTCACCCACCACGGGATTCGCTAAAATATTAAGCGTGGTAGCCGATTTTTTTAAATTGATCCGCAGGGTGGGAGAGTAGGAAATTTTTCCATCCACGTCCTGCATTTTTAACCGGTAAATTACAAAGGCCGTGGCCCTGTTTTGCCCGGCATCCACCCAACTGTACTTTGAAGGCACGCTGCCGCCCTTCGCCATCACTGTTGCCCTGGCAACCCAACCGCGGCCGTTGCTACTTTGTTGTTGCACTTCATATTGTTGTAGTTGTTGTTCCCAGGCACTTTCCCAAACCAGGGTTATTTTTTGCTGCGACTGGTAGCCATTGAAGTAATTTAATTTAACCGGCAGTACCTGGTTACCTAATTGCGCCCTTATTTCTCCTCCCGGGAAACTGGCATTGTGTACGTTTACATAGGTAAGGCCCAGCATCATTGAATCGGCAAAACTGTTACGCACGGTGGCCCTGCCGTTGAGCGTGCCGTCAGTGGCCGGTGTTACCACAAGGCCAACTACCACCCCTCCGTTGGTGCCCGCTGCACCGCCATGAATATGGGCTGCACTAGCATTGGCAGTTAAGCCGGTAAAAATGCCTGTCAGGGTCACCTCATTGGTAATCCTGTCAACCAACACAACTACACCGCCCAATGCTGCCGAGGCGTTAGCAGGAACTTCCTGGGCCCCCGACAGCAACCCGGTCAGGTACTGGGTTTGCTCTCCCGAAGTAGTGGTGCTTAGCTGCCCACGGATTTCACCACCCGGAAAATTAGCATTGTGTACGTTCACATACATCAATCCTCCCAGCAGGTCGGCTTCCTGCAAGGCAGTCAACGTAGTACTAACATTTAAACCGCCGGAGGTTCCAGCGGTATTGGTAAGACTAACCAGTACGTTCGCATTTACACCGGCCGCAGCAGGTGAATGGATATGTGATGCAGTAACGGCAGAGGTTAACCCCTGGTAATTGCCATTTAATTCGAGTAACCTGGTCGCCATATTATAAGTAACAATCACCGCGCCGGATGCCATGGATCCATTGGGCGGAACTTCCTGGCTGCCCTGCAATATTGCTTTGAGATACACCCGCTGCGATTGTGTAATTAACTGTCCGCGTATTTCACCACCGGGGTATACGGCATTGTGGATATTTACATAAGTGCCGCCATTGGTCATCAACAATTGGTCGGCCGCCACTACAGACGACGAAGCATGGATGGTGCCCGATGTAGCAGCAGTAACCGACAGGGGAATAATTACCGGGCCATTTTGGTTTGCAGATGCACGATGAATATGCGCTGCGGATGCGGCAGCAGTTAAGCCGGTAAAATTCCCGGTTAAGTATACTATGCCGGTAATTTTATCAGATAGTACGGTAACGGATCCTGAAGCCAGGGAACCATTGGGTGGTACTTCCTGGGCCGACTGTATCCTGCCTGTGAGGTAATCGGTTTGTCCGCTGGTAGTAGAGGTAAGCTGCCCCCTTATTTCACCCCCCGGAAAATTGGTATTATGCACATTTACATACATGTTTCCCGCCAACAGGTCGATCTCCTGTGCGGCTGTAAGCGTGGCATTTACCCCCAATGTGCCGGTAGTAGCAGTGGAAGCAGTAAGCCCAATTAATACCGGTGCATTAACACCAGGTGCGGCGGGAGAATGAATATGCGCTGCCGAAGCCGGGCCGGAAAGATTCTGAAAGTCGCCCACTAACTCCAGCAATTTTGTGGCCGTGGTGTATTTTATAATCACCACCCCACTGGCTGTAGATGCATTGGCCGGCACCTCCTGTATCCCATCCAACGTGGCTTTAAAATAAGTTACCTGCGCTTGTGAACCAACTACAGCCGCGAAAAAAATAAACAGGGTAAAAAATAATTTCATAGCAAAGGTTTTAGTTTAAATAAATAAAATAACATGTTACCTCAATATGCTACACTACTGCTATGTTGATTAAATAGCAGCTGCAACTATTAATTAATGGTATAATTCTAAGGAAACGGAGGTAGCGCAAAGCAATCAAACAGTTTTAAAACCGGCCCGGTAAGTTAAATTTAAATAATGGCATATCACAAAAAAAACGGGAATTATACAATATTTTTCTGTTGTATTTTCCTGTATGCCCGTCATAAAAATTTTGGGTATACTTACGACGCACAACTAATACGCTTATTTTTTGAATCACCTTTTTTTCAACTGTTTACTGTCATCAACTGTTATCGAATTCTTCGAAACAGGAGAAGGCATGGTTGGCAAACTCAAATGATCTACCAAAGTTGATAAATTATGGGAACTACTTGCTGTATTACGTGCAGCAAGAAACGATCCGGCCGCCTGTTACCGTTTTGGTGAAAAGCGGATCCAGGCATACCGCTTCGATGTAAGTTGGTTTACCTTACAATTTTTACTTTAGCTGGTTTGTTTATGCACCACTGGTAAGTTCCTTCAATCTTACATTAAGTATGGAATGATTAAGCGAATAGTCTACCGGCACATCAATTACATGCACCCCCATGGTATCAAGGCAATGGCGGATAAGCGTATTCAGGCTTTCATCACTCACTGCCCGGTGACCGATGGCACCATAACTATTGGCATAGGCAACAAAGTCCGGGTTATTGTATTCCAACCCGCCCTCACTTAATCCCATGCCTTCCTGTTTCCATTTGATCATCCCATAGGCCCCATCGTTGAGGATAATGACCACCAGGTTAAGTTGTAAACGGACGGCCGTTTCCAATTCCTGCGAATTCATCATAAAACCACCATCACCGCATACAGCAATCACTTTTTTACCTGGATACACCAGGCTTACCAGCATGGCCGATGGCAGGCCTGCGCCCATACTTGCCAAGGCATTGTCGAGCAGTAAGGTGTTTGGTTCATAACAGGGATAATTACGCGCAAACCAAATTTTATAAATGCCGTTGTCGAGCGTAACCACCCCATCCTCCGGTAGTTGGTCCCTCACAATTTGCACCAGTCGCTGTGGCAACACGGGAAAACGCTGGTCGGTAGAATAGGTGGAAAGGTATTTTTTGATATCCCCACCGATCTTTTTATAAACCGCAAAATCCCACTCACCGTTTACAGGATTCAATTTTTCCAACTCTTGAATGCTATTAGCAATATCTCCCACCACATCCAGTTGCGGAAAATATACCTCATCTATGTCTGCCGGGAAATAATTGAGGTGAATCACCCTGGCGCCATTATGTTTCATAATAAAGGGTGGCTTCTCTATCGAATCGTGCCCCACGTTGATAATGAGGTCGGCCTCATTGATGGCATTGTGTACAAAATCATGGGCGGAAAGCGCCGCCGTACCCAGGTATTGTGGATGCCGCTCGTCAAGGACACCCTTACCCATTTGGGTAGTAAAAAAATAAATGCCGGTGGTTTCAACGAAAGACGCCAACGCGCTGGCGGTTGCCTTGCGGTTGGCCGCCGCACCCACCAATAACAGGGGCTTCCGGGCAATCTTTATCATCTGTGCGGCAGCCTCCAGTGCGGATGCGGCCGCTTCCGGCAGGATCGCCGGGTTGATGTCGAAAATAGTAGCTTCACAATCATCTTCAGCAAATTCTTACGGCAGCTCCAGGTGAACCGTGCCGGGACGTTCCGCTATGGCCACCCTAAAACTTTCCCTTACCAGCGCACCAACATGGTTGGCATTTACAATCTGTTTGGTGAACTTGGTGATCGGCTGCATTAGTTCCACCACATCAATCATCTGGAACCTTCCTTGCTCCGTTTTTTTTATCGGCTTCTGACCGGTGATCATTACCATGGGCATCCCGGCCAGTTGAGCATAAGCAGCCGGCGTTACAA
Organism: Chitinophagales bacterium; assembly: GCA_038330815.1. Taxonomy (GTDB): domain Bacteria; phylum Bacteroidota; class Bacteroidia; order Chitinophagales; family Chitinophagaceae; genus Ferruginibacter. The sequence continues at coordinate 4,881 of JBBQOJ010000162.1, forward strand.
GGTTAGTGGCACCCGGGCCAAGCGTTGCCAAACACACGCCTGGCTTTCCTGTAAGCCTGCCATAGGTAGCTGCCATAAACCCGGCACCTTGTTCGTGCCGGGTGAGTATAAACCGGATAGGGGAATGGTTGATGGATTCCAAAAGGTCGAGGTTCTCTTCGCCGGGTACGCCAAAAATATACTCCACGCCTTCATTTTCCAGGGCCTTCACCATGATGTCTGCTGCTTTCATACATTTACTTTTACCAATTAAATAATGTACCATCGCCACCAGCAATATCATGCCAATAAATATATTAAATGGCCATCCATGTTAATGTTGCCTTCTTACAACAGCTACTATATTTTCATGACATGGCCAGGAATACCCTTCTTATTATTTTAAATAAACGCTGCTACCCGGATGGCAGGCAAGGTCAAAACGGATTCCTTATTACAACAACTATTGCTGACTAACAACGACCCCTTTTTATATCAATAGCCGGCAGCGTATAACCCGTTCCCCGTATACTCCGGTAAATTAATTACAATGTCCAGCACCCGCAACAACCAACAGGATCACCTGGTGCATGGCCCCATCGATTTTAGTACGGCCAGTCATTTACCCCTCGAAGATCTGCAGCAATTATTGCAAGCTGTGATGCTACCGACTTCAGTAACCGGCCCGCAAAGGTGTAAGCTTTTAAACAGTGTAAACGCGTATCCACATTGCCGGTAGTTACCCATACCCGGCTTCGGCTGTTAATTTTCTGGGTGATTATTTAAAAGTAGTTAGTCCTGCCAGCAATTCTTCCACTTGCTTTGTATAATTGGCCAACAGGTTTTGTGCAGTGTAAATTACCAGTTGTATAGTGCCTTTGTCATTCGAAAAATAATAACCGCAAAAGGATATCTTAATGCCTTTAGCGGTGCCATCCATTTGCATAAATAATACTTTCAGGTTGTTCACCATTCTATATTCTTCCTTAACAATAGTAATGTCTGGTGCCACTTTGGAGGCGTTCTCCAGGGCAATTTCCTGGAGCGATTCAATGGGGATCTCAATTTTTTCTGAAATAACCATTGCATATAAATCCTGTCCCTTCAATTGCATTTCAAATTCGGCATCTTCATTGTTTTCGCCTTTTTTAAACTGCCATTGCTTTGGATCCAACCATATGCCTATTCCCTCGAACTTGGTGCTTTTTAAAAGAAAAGTGGCTGTAGCAGGTTTACGGATCGGGATCGGGTTGGTGGATAGGGATTTACTGCTATCACGGTCCTTTACATATTTCCAGGTACCGTTGTCATAAAGGATTATTTGGTTCCCTTCTTCCGTTACGGCTTTTTTCTGCGACCAACCGGTGGTCGTTAACAAAAGGAAGAATAAGAAAATAAGTAGTTTTCGCATGGTTGCCAAGTTTTAATGAAGTATAGATAAAGACAGGCAAGGTAAGGGAAAATACATATGCCGGCGATGGCGAATAGCTTTTTTCTATTACACCGTACGAAGTGGTAAATCC
>JBBQOJ010000163.1:0-6380 GCA_038330815.1 Chitinophagales bacterium
GAAAAGCGATAAGGATACCAAATACAATATTAAACTGGTACATGGCGCCAAGCCGGCCGCGGGTGGCAGGGGTGGAAATTTCAGAAATGTAAATGGGCGCTGCCACAGAAGAAACACCAATGCCAAGTCCACCTATAAAACGAAAAAACGAGAAGGTATATGGATCCTGCGCCAATGCAGACCCCAGGGCAGAAACGCTGAACAATATCCCGATCCAAAACAATACTTTTTTTCGTCCATACTTTTCCGTTGGCAGGCCACCGAAAATGGCACCGATCACGGTACCCCAAAGGGCCATCGACATAATAAAAAAACCATGAAACCAGGGAGAAGTATTCCACAGCGCTTTAATGGGCAGGTTGGCCCCGGAGATGACGACCGTATCAAAGCCAAAGATAAAACCAGCGAGGGCAGCGATAAGGGAAATTCCAAATAATCCTACACCCCCCTTTCCAGGAAGCTGACCGGTGGAAGCAATCGTTTGCATAAAGTTGTTTATTTTATTTAATGGAATAAATGTAAGATAACCTGAACGGTATGGCTGAAGAAATTTTCCCGATGATCGTTGGTGCAGGGCCAAAGAGGAATCAACTGCCAACACCTGCAACAGGTGCTTCTCTTTAAGGGCCCGGCTGTAATAATAAATTTATAAGGTGATACTGGCTAAGAAGAACCAGGAAATAAATTGGCTATAATTAGCAGCGCACCGCCAGGCCGGTAAAGGTAAAAGCAGGCGACTATTTCTAAATAATTCAACCGTGGATCTCATTTAAACTGGTTTTGTTTAATTTAGATCAACGGTTACCATAACTTCCCTTTAAAAAATAAATGCACAATGAAGCGTGATACAATCACTATTACTGACATCGCCCGGGCATTGCAGTTGTCCTCCGCTACGGTGTCCCGTGCGTTACGCGATAGTTACCAGATTAGTGAAGCCACCAAACAATTAGTAAAAGCGTATGCAAAGCAACATAACTATCACCCCAACCTGCTAGCTCAAAGTCTCAAAAGCAATAAGAGTAAAAGTATTGGCCTCCTCATTAGTTCGGTGCCCAACAATTTTTTTGCTGAGGTGATCAATGGTATTGAATCAATCACTTACAGCAGCGGGTACCACCTGATTATTACCCAAAGCCACGAATCGCAGGAACGGGAAGCTCGTAACATTGAACACCTGCATTGGCGGTCGGTGGATGGCATGCTGGTATCGCTTTCCTCTGAAACCACGGAGGTAAGTACTTTACAAAAAATACAATCCGCCGGTGTACCCATAGTTCAGTTCGACAGGGTAAGCGACGACATTGCTACGCACCAGGTAATTGTAGACAACAAGGATGGCGCCTACCAGTTAACCAAACACCTGGTGCAAAGTGGCTTTACCCGGATTGCGCAAATAACCAGTGCGCCGGCATTGTCCATCACCCGCGAAAGAAAGGAAGGCTTTTTGACAGCATTGAACGAACACTACCTGTCCACCCCCGAACCGTATATCCAGCACTGCCTGCATGGCGGAATGAACCTTGAGGAAACAGAACATGCGCTGCAGCAACTACTTGATTTACCGGAACCGCCGGAGGCAATCTTTACGGCCTCGGACCGAATTACCATTGGTACATTTGCGGGATTGCATAGAAGGAATATCAACATCCCGGGGACTATGGCCATTGCAGGTTTTTGTAATTTTAGCTCACCAGAACTTTTTCATCCTTCACTCACCACCATCCGTCAACCCGCTTTTGAAATGGGAAAGGCAGCGGCCGAATTATTGATCGGTTTAATTGAAAGTAAAAAAAATAGCAGGGGTTTTGAAAAACGGGTACTGCCAACGGAATTATTTATCCGGCAGTCTTCCGTGAAGCTGCCCGGCTAGCCCGCGTTACCCGTTTACATCGTGTTGTTTTTTCCTATTTTTAATAATTAGAAAAATACCCCCGGGAGAGGGGTAGGTACCGTGCCCGGGCAGGCTCATTAATGTTGCAACATTATATACTATTTACCAATGTAAGCAGCCCCTATTTAACCGGAAAGTATTATATTCGGTGGAGTAAACAGCCCGCATTTTTACCCATTCCTAACCTCAGTCACTTTAAAGATGAACCTCACACAGCTTGCAAAAGAATTACATTTATCCGTGAGGCTACCATTAGTCGAAATGCGGTGACGCCTTTAATTGTTGGCCCTGGTTCCCAGCTAAACAAAGGATGTGTGGTGCTGACCTGCGCAAATTCGTAGGGTTGCTTTGCATAGATCGCCATTGCAACGGCACCCGAACCACCATACCCTTGCTACGAACGGTCTCCGTGTTCAACAACAAATCGCATCGTAAACGGGTAGGAGCTACAGGCTGCTGTGCTGCAAGGTGAAAGCTGGCAACAACCAACACTAAAAAGGAAACGATTTTAAATATGCAACAATATTAAACCGGCAATATATAAGTTCCACCCCCCACTATGGCGGGTAGTAAAATAAAATTGTAAATTATAAGTGGTGTTTTTTCCGAACCAACGGGCAACCGTACCCGAAAGCCTTCCGCCTTTACTTGTTGCGGTTACAGTTTACAAGGTGATGCCCCACTGGTTTGGCATTGGCCTTCCCAGTAAGGCATTTGCCTGCTCATCATTCTTAAACTGTTCCTTCACCGGGTCCCACTGCAGGGAACGATTTAACTGGTAGGCAATGTTGCCGATATTGCATACCGTTGCGGTGCGATGGCCAATTTCCACATCGCATATTGGTTGCGTTCTTTTTCGCATGGCATTAAAAAAGTCTTTGTAGTGGTTATCGCTTCGGTAGATATGCTGTTCGTTGTCGCCAATTATTTTGGTTGCCAGGGAGGCAGGTGTTGTTTCAATTTCTTTTCGTTTCAGTTTTATCTCTCCCTTCGTTCCTGTAAAAAGAAGGGCATTTTTCCATTCCCAGGGCTCATGGGTCATGGTGGTACCATTAGGGTAACGATAGGTTAAAAAAGGATGGTCTTTCCCATCAGGTGCTATTACTTCTACCGGCCCGGAATGGTCCATATTGAGTGCCCATTGTACAATATCAAACATATGTGCCCCCCAGTCGGACACCATACCGCCACCAAATTCGCGGTAATTGCGCCAATTCGGAAATACATCTTTCGACAAGGGGGGCGCCAATTCTGCATTAAAGTTTACAGGCGCATTGGGGCCCAGCCACATGTCCCAATCCAAACCAGACGGAATAGGTTCTGTGGGAAGGTTGTAGGGTGTTGGCGGGGGGCCCACACTTACCTTCACCGATTTGATATCACCAATATAGCCATTGCGGATTAGTTCCACCGCCTGGCGAAACTCGGGCCAGGAGCGTTGCATACTACCGGTTTGAAATACCCGCTGGTGTTGCCGCGTGGCGTTTACCATGGCCCTACCCTCTTTTACTGTTAACGATAACGGCTTCTCACAAAAAATATCTTTACCAGCTTCGGTGGCTCGTATCGCCATGGCCGCATGCCAGTGATCCGGCGTAGCTATCACCACCGCATCTACGTCTTTTCGCGCCAGCACTTCCCTGAAATCGTTGTATAGCGGCATGTTTGCATAATTGCCCAAGTCCGGGCTTTTGGTATACAGGTTTTTCATTGCCTCGATGGTGAGCTGTGCCTTATCCTTGTACACTTCGCTCAGGGCCACAAAACGGGCCTCGCCCGTTTTTATAAAAGACCCGGTTAACCCACGGCCCTGCTTACCGGTCCCGATCAACCCCAGTTGAATCATATCACTGGGAGGGATATACGAAGTACCATCGGCTCTTTTACCACCCAACACATAACGTGGTATAATTAAAAAAGCAGTGAGGGCTTTGGCACTGGTACCTACAAAATTTCTACGGGAGATGGCGTTGTTTTTTCGTTTTTTCATTGGTTCAGCAAGATGATCGATTAGTAATTTGTGTTAGTTGTATATTAAAAACAGATTTTGGCCAGTGATGAATTTCGAAAATGCATCGTCATCATTAAGGACATTTGTTAAGGTTTGATCTCCCTGATTTTAATATTAGTGAAATATACGGCATCGCCATGGGCTTGCAATAACAATGGGCCGCTTTCTGCCATAGCAAATCCTGCAGAGCGTGCGTACTTGCTACCGGCCACCAACTTTTGAAAGTCCTCGCAACCCCGAATATAGGAAACCACTTTAAATCCATTTAACCAGTGCTCAGCGCGGTTATCTGCATATACCACATTTTTACCGTGGTTCCATTCGCCTATTTTCGACTGGTGCCGTGGCTCCGGTTTTACCGGCGCAATCAAATCGTATAATCCGGATAATGTCCTGTTGCCATCAATCCCCTTCTTCGCATCAGGATGTCGCTCGTCGTCCAATACCTGGTTCTCCAGGCCCAGGCCCGATTTGGAACCCGCCGCTGTTGTTACAAAATATTTTACGCCGGAATTGGCACCTTCGGTCAGTTTGAAATCGAAGGTAAGTTCAAATGAGGTGAAATTTTTTACCGTTAATAAATCACCCCAGCGTAATCCGCTTGCCTTGTCTTCGGGCAACACCTGCAGTACGCCATTCTCCACTTTCCATCCCTGAGCTGGTGGGGTTTGCTGATTGGCAGAACGCCAGCCACTCAAATCTTTCCCGTTAAACAACAAGGTAACACCCTGGGCCTTTTCCTGCGGCGACAAGGTGTTGATCATGTAATTGGCTACCGGAGTGGTTTTATCCAGTGGACTTGGTTTCATGGCTTGCCCGGTTTGTATCCGTATATTTTTCCAATGAATTTGTTCGCCACCGGCGCGTTCCTTAACCCCGTGCACCTGCAGCGCAATCAACCCTTTTAACGTGAGGTCATCCACCATATAAGTCACCGGTATATCATTCACCCAGGTACGGATGACAGGGCCAATGGCTTCAATCCTGTATTTATTCCAACCGGTTTTATTAAAGGCTTGCTTTGCAGCAGGGTTTATTTCAGTTTGTTACATCCATCCCCTACGGGCCTCATCATAAATACGGCCCGACCAGGCCCGGTCCGAGGGATCAAACTCCACCTGGTAGCCACGTACCCTGCCGTTGTAATCTGCCGGGTTGGACAAACTCCTGAACTGAACACCGGAATTCATCTTACCCACTTTTAACTCCAGTTCTAAAATAAAATCACCATAGTCTTCCCTAGTAGCTAAAAAAGAATTCGGCTTACCGGTCACGGTAGTGCCTACAATGGTGCCATCAAGTACTTCGTAAGTCGCCTTGCCATTTAACTGCCGCCACCCGTTGAGGGTTTTCCCATCAAATAAGGAGGTTCATTTTTCTGATTGGGCATAGCCCGCAGCACAGCAAATGAAAAACTAAAACAATGCACCCGATTTTTTCATGTTAATTTTTTTGTGATAACGTATGGTTTAAATTTCAATAATTGATGGTGCCTTATTTTTGCGATGGCAACTCTTTTACCCCTGTTGTTATCCCTGGCAAAGTATCAACTACCCGGGTGTTGATTTGCTCCCTGTAGCTATAAAGTACAAGTGTGCGACGCCACCAAGGTTTCATTATAGTTCATCTGCCTGGCTCCCAACAAAATACTTTTACCGGGTTTACCCAGGGCAGCGTAAATCATATTATCATCCTTCCCTGCGCACCTGATCATTTAAGGCACCTGGCCACTATTTCATATGATCAATCCAATCCTTTATCAATGCCAGTCCTTCGGTATGCGCCGCACTGCGGCCCAGTTCGGGCATCCGCTCGCCCGGGTTGGAAGTGTGCATCCGGTACCATAAAATAGATCCATTGGCATCACCCGGTAAAATATCCACCATCCTTCCCCCCGATCCTTTACCTGCAGCTACCGGCGATTTATGGATACCGATGGCGGTTGGGTTCGTTTCATCTGCGGTTAAATACAAACCGGATGTTTGCGCCGGCCCTTCGCGGCGGTGGCAATGTGCACAATTGATATCCAAATAGGCACGGGCACGGGCATTAAGATCGCCGGTGGCGGGTTCATTCCACACTGCCATTACCGGAACAGCCGACAAATTGGGTAAACCATCCAGCATTCCGTATCGCTTCCAATATTCCAGTTGATTAGTAACTCCCTCCTTATAGTTAAAGTTGCCATTCAATTGGGCAGTCGTGGGCCCAATGGGTAGCAATACATCGTTGTAACTATGGCAACCTTTGCATTGGTTTTGATTGGGCACCACATACCGCACCTGTTGCTGCCGGCCAGCATGGTCAACAAATTGCACCTGTCGGTCATCGCCCGCAATCTCCAGCACTGCTTCGGTTTGGGCTTCGTTCCAAACATAGGTAAGGGCCGTCCATTCGCTGGATTCCTTGATCAATAGCCTTGTTTTCATCAACGTATTATTTACACCGGGCTTGCGAAAATCTGCCGGGTAGTAA
>JBBQOJ010000164.1:0-6371 GCA_038330815.1 Chitinophagales bacterium
ACAAGCGCCCTGTGAAAATCCCAAAAAGTAAATTTTTTCTTTAGAGATACCAGCGGCAACAATTTCTTCCACCAGTGATTTTAATAATTCCAATGCCGAATCCAACCAGGGTGCATTGGCTGCAGGTGATGCCAGGAACGATTGCGGGTACCAGCTATGGTTGGTTGCCTGGGGTGCAACAAGGGCAAAATCATCCACGTGCAGGTGCTCCGAAAGGGACAAAATATCCTCTGCCGAGCCACCGCGGCCATGTACCATGATCAGCACTTTACCAGCTTCCTTAATGGCCTTACCTGCCGTTATGCTATTTTTTTTATGCATCTTAAAATTTTTTATTGTTGGGATTGATTAGGTCGTCCGAGGTGACGATTGGCTAATTTATCAGGTGCTCCCCCCGGACCAGTTATTGCTACCGTTGTTAGGATGGTTGCGCCGGTTGCCACACTGCGACGTATTGCTGCGGGTGCCGTTTAAATTGGGCCAGTACAAACACGCATAAAGGAGTAACTTTTAAGTGATTTTTCGTGGCGTGTTCCACCATTTTCTGTAACAACAATTTCCCGATGCCCATTCCTTCGGCAGCCGGCGTCACTTCTGTATGAAATACCGTCAGTATGTTATTGGAAGTACTTACCACCATTTCTCCCATTGGTTCATTGTTATTGTACGCTATAAATGCCTGTAGTCCCTTTGGTTGGTCTAACAGCCTGATAGTTGTTTCCATGTTGATAATTTTACTGATGGAAAAAATACGATGTCGTGTATTAGCCGAGGGCTGGCAATGCGGCCTCAATGGTGGCGCGGGATGATTCATATTGCTTAGGCAACCTTAAACTGCTGCCTAAATTGGCAACGTCTTCATCCGTGGCGAACCCTGGGTTATCCGTGGCTAGTTCAAACAAGACCCCACCTGGTTCCCTGAAGTATAGCGAAAAGAAATAATCCCGGTCAATTTTGGGCGTAATGGAAAAACCAGCGGAAGCAATTTTCTCGCGGAAGTTCATCAGCACTTCTTCATTTTCTACCCTGAAAGCTACGTGGTGATTGGTACCCGCTGCATTCACCCCCCTTCCCTGCCCGGGTGACAATTGCAGGTCGACGATGGAAGCCTGGCCCACTGCACTTGTTACAAACCGGTATTGCTCCCCTTCCTGCAACTGCTGACGGTAACCGAATATATCGGTCAATACCCGGCCAGTGGCTTCTACCTGTTGAAGGTTTAACACCACATTATGGAAGCCTCTGGTAGCATTTGCAACACCTACTGCATCCGTTGTCCAGGCGGTACGTGGATCGGGTGTTGCAGGCTCTATCAATGCAATGTTCAAACCGTCAGGGTCAGTAAATCGAAGGGTTTGTTCACCAAACTGTTGGGTAACTGGTTCGTATCGCACCTTGTATTCGTTGAAGCGGTCTATCCAAAAAGAAAGGCTTCCGGCTGGAACAGCGTATCCAATTGAGGTAGCCATACCTGTGCCATTTTTACCAGCACCAATTCCTTCCCAGGGAAAGAAAGTAAGGATGGTTCCCGGGCTACCCACTTCATTACCATAATAAAAATGATAGGTGCCCGGATCATCAAAATTCACTGTTTTCTTTACCATTCGTACACCCAACACCTGGCTGTAAAAATGCATGTTGCGTTTGGCATAGCCTGCTATGGCTGTAATATGATGCAGCCCTAAAATGGAATTTTTCATTATAATTATTTTATACTGTAAATGTCCATCAATAGGGCAGGCTGCGCATTGAACCAGGACAAGAAATATAAATTCATAACCATTACTTTTTCAACAATTTTGTTCTCACTTTGCTTAAAAATTCGGCAGAGATACCCAGGTAAGAGGCAATATAGTGCTGTGCTACCCGCTGCGGAATAATGGGATAACGTTCAAGAAAATCGAGGTATTTATCCTGTGCAGAAGTTGCGATGGTTTTAAACAGGCGGCTTTGCAATACTGCCAGGTTACGCTGTACCATCAGCCTAAACACCCTTTCCAGTTTTGGCACTTTTGCCAAAAGTTCTTCTTTTGTTTGGGGAGATAACATCAATAAGTGGCAGTCCTCCAATGTTTCGATAAACATGTTGGCGGGTGTATGGTGTTGAAAACTGGCAATATCGCTTACCCACCAATCTTCGATGGCAAACTGCAAGGTAACTTCAAAACCATTTTCATCAATGTAGTAATTTCTGATACAGCCTTTATTTATATAAGCCTCAAAATTACACACGGCTCCTTCGTACAATAGGATCGTTTTTTTGGGTACTTCCCTGTACTCGAGCAGGCCATTAAAAATGTCAATCTCGGCTTCGGTTAAGAGGGTGCATTTGGTTACATACTGGTTAATCCGTTCGTACATGGTACAAATATAAGTCCGCTTCTATTATTTTGTACATGGGCTACTGCTAAACTAAGGGCCGTGTGAATTAGTACGCCGTTTTTAAATATCTTATGAATGTCTTAATTTAGTTGCATATTAAAACCAACATTGGGTATTCAAACGAAACCAACACATGAAAATTGAGTCCATCCGGATAAGTGATATTGCAAGGGCATTAAATTTTTCATCTTCCACGGTATCCCGGGCGTTAAGGGATAGTTACCAGATTAGTGATGAAACCAAGCGAATCGTTAAGGAATATGCCCAACGCCACAACTATCACCCCAACCTGTTGGCGCTAAGCCTTAAAAGCAACAAGAGCAAGAGTATTGGTTTGGTGGTGTGTTCGGTACCCAATAATTTTTATGCCGAAGTACTGAATGGCATTGAATCCATCGCTTACCACCGGGGTTACCACATCATCATTGCACAAAATCATGAATCGCAGGAAAGGGAAACAAGAAATATTGAAAACCTTCATTCAAGGTCCGTTGACGGGTTGATTGTATCCTTATCTACCGAAACAACCGATATGACCACCATTCAAAAATTGAATGCCCGTGGTGTACCGATTGTTTTCTTCGACAGGGTAAGTGATTGCATCAACACCCACCAGGTAGTAGCAGACAATGCAGGAGGGGCCTATGCGCTCACCAAACACCTCATTGAAAATGGCAGTAGCAACATTGGACAAATAACCAGTACCCATGACTTATCGATTACCCGGGAAAGAACGGAGGGGTACAAGCGGGCCCTGGCTGAATTTGGTTTACCCTTCCGGGAAGAAAATATAAAGTATTGTCAGCATGGCGGCATGTTAACGGAGGAAATTGAATCGGCTATTCAGCAATTGCTTGAACTACCGCATCCACCTGATGCCTTATTTACTGCTTCCGACCGTATCACCATTGGTGCCTTTGCTTATTTACATAAAAAAAACATCCGCATACCGGCACAGATGGCATTGGGTGGCTTTTGCAATTTCAGTTCGCCTGAGTTGTTCAATCCTTCGCTGACGACCATCCGCCAGCCGGCTTTTGAAATGGGGAAGGCAGCGGCAGAATTACTGATCCAGGAAATTGAAAGTAAAAAGCCACTTACTTGTTTCGAAAAAAGGGTACTAGCCACAGAACTCAATGTAAGGGCTTCGTCGCTAAAAAACAGCAGGTTCTCCCGCTGATCAACGCAGATTGAATACCGCAGATCAACACAAATAAAATACTATTAGTCATCGCAGGAACAATCAGCGGAAATCAGCGGGAAAAAATCAGCGAAAATCTGCGGGAAAAACAAATGGTGCAGGTTCTCCCGCTGATCAACGCAGATTGAATACCGCAGATCAACGCAAATAAAATACTGTTAGTCATCCCAGGAACCATCAGCGGAAATCAGCGCAAAAAAATCAGCGAAAATCCGCGGGAAAAACAAATGAAGTATCCAACAAATAAACCAAAAAAAATCAATGATGATCAGCGGGAAATAAACCATCCTGATGCACTAAATTGCAATGCTAACTAACTTTATGGCAAAAATACTCCTCCTATTTGCACACCCCGCATTGGAAAAATCCAGGGTACATAAAAAACTGGTGCAGCGGGTAAAACGGCTGAAGGGCATCACCTACCACGATCTTTACCAGGTGTATCCTGATATGGATATCGACGTAGCTTATGAGCAGCAACTGCTTTTGCAGCACGACCTGGTGATACTTCAGCATCCCTTTTACTGGTACAGCGCACCGGCGATCATTAAACAATGGCTCGACCTGGTGTTGGAACATGGATGGGCCTATGGTTCCGGCGGTAATGCCCTGGCCGGAAAGTGGATGATGAATGCCATTTCCTGCGGCGGATCCAAAGAAGTATACCAACGCGAAGGCCGGAACCGGTTTACCATCCGCGAACTATTGGCGCCCTTTGATCAAACAGCGCACCTATGCCAAATGCATTACCTGCCACCCTTTGTGGTGCACGGCACCCATAAACTCGGCGAAACGGATATTGATTTGTGTGCCAGCCAGTACGAAGAACTCCTGCTCTGTTTGCAGGATAACAGGATTACCCGGGACGAATGGATGCCGCTCACTTACCTCAATGACCTTAACCCAATTCCAGCACCACTTCAAACATAAATACAATGGATCCTAAGTCCTTTATTTTCCAGGCCATGATTTACCTGGCAGCAGCAGTGATTATGGTACCGTTGGCGAAAAAAACCGGCCTCGGCTCGGTACTCGGTTATTTACTGGCTGGTGTATTAATCGGCCCATTTGTGCTGGGCTTTATCGGCAACGAAGGCGAAGACCTATTGCATTTCGCAGAATTTGGCGTGGTGATGATGCTATTCATCATCGGTCTTGAACTGGAGCCGGAGCTATTGTGGAAATTACGCAAACCCATCATCGGACTGGGCGGTTTACAGGTTTTACTATCTTCTCTTTTTCTGGCTGGCGCAGGCATTTATTTCGGTCTGGCCTGGCAACCCGCCCTTGCTATCGGAATGACACTATCATTGTCTTCCACCGCCATCGTTTTACAAACCCTTACGGAAAAGGGCCTGATGAAATCCGCTTCCGGGCAAAGCGCCTTTTCTGTCTTGCTCTTCCAGGATATTGCCGTCATCCCCATGCTGGCCGTAATGCCGCTTTTGGCCACCTACCCTTTACCATTATCGAAGGAAGCGGAGGTGCATACCACCAATTGGGTAAGTGATTTACCTGGCTGGGGGGGTACCCTGGTTACCCTTGGGTCGGTGGCGTTTATTATAGTTGCAGGCAGGTATATTATCAAACCCATTTTTCGCATGGTGGCAGCCACCCGGCTACGGGAGGTGTTTACCGCCACTGCATTATTACTGATTGTTGGTATAGCGGTGCTCATGCAACTGGTAGGCTTGAGTCCTGCTCTTGGTACCTTTCTTGCTGGCGTGGTACTCGCCAACAGTGAATATAAACACGAACTGGAAAGTGATATAGAACCCTTTAAAGGACTGCTGCTTGGCTTATTTTTCCTGGCTGTGGGCGCTTCTATCAATTTTAAACTGATTTTAGACAACCCTGAAATGATACTATGGCTGGTATTGCTACTCATGTTTATAAAGGGGGTGGTTTTGTATCTGCTGGGCAGGATATTTAAACTTGGTATCGACCAGAATTTAATTTTCGCTTTTGCACTTAGCCAGGTAGGTGAATTCGCCTTTGTGTTGTTTTCTTTTACCGCCAAACGCGGAATTTTACCACAAGAGATCGTGGACACCCTGGTGGCCGTGGTGGCCATCAGTATGACGCTCACGCCGTTATTGATGTTGTTAAATGAAAAAGTGTTTTTGGTGAAATTTGGCACAAAAGAGGAAATACCGCCCATCAATAACGATGAAATAAATGAGAGCAACCCGGTAATCATTGCCGGGTTTGGCCATTTCGGCAGTACCATTGGCCGTTTTTTACGTGCCCATAATACCAATACCACCATCCTTGATATAGATTCTGACCGGGTAGACCTCCTGAGAAAAATGGGATTCAAAGTGTATTACGGGGATGCATCCCGGTACGAACTGTTGTATGCCGCGGGTGCTGCAAAAGCCAAAGTGATAGTTATTGCCATTGGTGATGCATCGAAAAGGCTGGAGATGATTGAAACCATTAAAAAGCATTTTCCAAATCTTCGCATGTTAGTCAGGTCAACCAACCGGGTTGATGCCTACGACCAGATGAATGCAGGTATGCTGCATGTTTACCGCGAAACACTTGACACCTCCTTACGCCTTGGCGTTGATGCTCTTAAGATACTTGGCCATCGGGCGTATACTGCGCACCGCAGTGCCCGCACTTTCTTTAAACTGGATGAGTTAAACATGAAAAAACTGGCAGCTATCCGCGAACAGGAGCAATATATTAATACCGCCAGGGAATTAATTGAAGAACTGGAAGACATTATTAAAGCCGATAGCAGGAATATCCAAGTCGTTGGCGAGACGGGTTTGGAGGAGGA
>JBBQOJ010000165.1:0-6365 GCA_038330815.1 Chitinophagales bacterium
GGTCAACAAATAAATAGGGTTTCAGCATAACAATTTATTAAAGGTAAAACGAGTAATTTGCAAGATAGTAATTTGTAACGCCGGGAAGAAAGAAAACGTGGGCAATCGTGGGCATTTTAAATACAAAGCGTATGTCAGTTACCCCAGGGGAAATATCATTGCAGCTACAATTTGAAGATGTAATCGCATCGGAAGATAAATTGCAGATACAGGATTTTTTGAACCACCAAAATATCAGCGATGTTGCCAACCTGATTTACGAAAACGAAAATTACGAGGCCCGCGTTATCAGCCACCTTTCGCTGCACCGGGCCACCAGCGTTTTTAAAATACTGGAACTGCCTACGCAGAAGAAAATCATAAAATCGCTTTCCCCTTTTAAAACGGCCGAATTATTAAATGAATTGCCACCAGATGACCGCACGTCGTTTTTAAGTGAACTGCCTGGTAACGCGGTGAGGGAATTGGTTAAAACACTGAACCCCGAAGAAAGAAAAGTGACCCTCTCGCTACTGGGCTACCCCGAAGGCAGCGTGGGCAGGCTGATGACACCGGATTACATTTACGTGTATGAACACGACACCGTGAAGGAGGTTTTTGATACCATTCGGAAATACGCCCGCAACAGCGAAACCATTGATGTAATTTATGTAATTAATGATAAGGGCGAACTGCAGGATGATATACGGATAAAGGATTTTATCATGTCGGGCCAGGATAAAAAAGTAAACGAATTAATGGATGGCCGTTTTATAGCGTTAAATGCCGATGACGACCAGGAGGTAGCCAATGAGGCATTTAAAATGAATAACCGCGTGGCGTTGCCGGTGGTAAGCAGCAGCAAAAAACTGTTGGGTATTGTTACTATTGATGATGTGTTGTGGGTTGCCAATGAAGAGTTTAGCGAGGACATGCAAAAAATGGGGGGCACGCAGGCCTTGGATGAACCCTACCTGGAGATGCCGTTGTTTAAACTGTTTAGTAAAAGAGTGGGCTGGCTGATTGTTCTTTTTTTAGGTGAAATGCTAACGGCCTCAGCGATGGGGTATTTCGAGGATGAAATTCAGAAGGCGTTGGTACTTGCCTTATTTATTCCTTTAATTATTTCCAGCGGTGGCAATACCGGCTCGCAGGCCTCTACCCTCATCATCCAGGCAATGGCCGTAGGCGAAATTACCATCGCCAACTGGTGGCGGGTATTAAGACGCGAGATACTGCAGGGCATATTGCTCGGAACGGTGCTGGGTATTATTGGCTTTGTTAGGGTAATTGTATGGTCGCAATTTTTTCCGGATGTATATGGTGCGCACTACTACCACATTGGCCTTACGGTTGGCTTTTCATTGGTGGGCGTTGTACTATGGGGCACTTTAACCGGCTCGATGCTGCCATTGATTTTAAAACGGCTCGGTGCCGACCCCGCGGTGAGTTCTGCACCATTTGTAGCCACGCTGGTGGACGTAACCGGTTTGATCATTTACTTTTCTGTTGCCTACTTTTTTTTGCAGGGTCTTTTATTGTAAGGGTCTTATTGCATTTTGGCGGAAGCCCCGGAAGCGGCACCAAATTTTCCCCTGCTTAATACCGCCTTGCCGGTATTGAAACGAAGTACAAATAAATTATCATACTCATTATCCGGGATATATTCCGTTGGGTAATTGGTTATGCCCAGTTTACGAATGAGAAAGGGAAGTGTATTGCTATGGCCAATCACCAGGATAGGGCTACTTAAATCTCCCTGTGCGGCTATTTTATTTACCAGGTCAACCCCTAACGTATCTGCCAGGTAATGAACCGTATCCACTAATAATTGGAGCCTTACGCTATCACCTGTTTGTTGGGTACGCTTGTAACCGGTAACGTATATGCGCTGAATACCTTTATCGTTTAGTGATCGGAGCAGATCGCCTGCGCGCTGGTTACCGGCAGGGGTTAGCATTGGATCACTTCCTGTAAGTTTTTCGCCATGCCGCACCAGGTAAATGGTGGCATTATTACCAAACACGGGCTGTTGTGCCCGCAGGCTACATTGCATCAATAGAAGGGCGAATAATAACAGGTAACGCATATTTATATTTTACTCAAATTAGGCCAACTGGCTGTAAATGCAAAGCATAACGGAAAGATTGCCCCATATTGGTTGCATTTTTGTTAATTTGCGCCTCAAACTCATTTTTGCGGATGCTTATTGTAATAAACCAGTTGATCATTCGCTGCCATAACAACAAACAGTGAAAAGTGCCCATGGTTAACACGTTAATACCGAAGGTACTGCAAGCTTAAAATTATTTTCTATGTGTGGAATAGTAGGATATACAGGTCACCGGGAAGCCTACCCGATTGTAATAAAAGGCCTGAAGCGATTAGAATACCGCGGCTACGACAGCACAGGGGTGGCGCTGTTGAACGGGGGATTAAAAGTATACAAAAAGCAGGGGCGGGTAGCCGACCTCGAAGAATTTGTTGTTGGAAAAGACCTCCATTCCCATATTGGCATCGGCCATACCCGTTGGGCTACGCATGGGGAACCCAGCGACCGGAATGCCCACCCGCATACCAGTTCAAACGGGCAACTGGCAATGATTCACAATGGTATTATTGAAAATTATGCCCAGTTAAAAAAAGAACTCACCAATAAGGGCTATCATTTTACCAGCGATACCGATACGGAAGTGTTATTAAATTTCATTGCCGACATCAAGGATAAAAATGAATGTAGTTTGGAGGAAGCCGTAAGGATTGCCCTGAAAAGAATCAGCGGTGCCTACTGCATATTATTGATTGATGAGGCCGATCCCGAAACAATAATAGCAGCACGAAAAGGAAGTCCATTGGTGATTGGCGTAGGAAAGGGTGAACATTTTTTAGGCAGTGATGCCTCGCCCATGCTGGAATATACAAAGGAAGTGGTGTATGTGAACGATTACGAACTGGCCATTGTTCGCCCCGATGAACTGATCTTGAAAAATCTTGGAAATGAAAAGATTACGCCTTTTGTAACCAGGTTGGATATGGAACTGGCAGCGATTGAAAAAGGGGGATACGATCACTTCATGTTAAAGGAAATTTTTGAACAGCCCAGTACCATTCTTGACTGCTTGCGGGGACGGCTGGACGCAAAAGCCGGTACGATTACCATGAGTGGGGTTCAAAATAACATTGACGCCTTTATTAACGCTCCCCGTATCATTATTGTTGCCTGTGGCACCAGCTGGCATGCAGGGTTGGTAGCAGAATACGTCATAGAGGAATTGTGCCGTATCCCGGTGGAGGTGGAATATGCTTCGGAGTTCCGGTACCGCAACCCTGTTATCAACAAGGGCGATATCATCATCGCTATTTCCCAAAGTGGCGAAACGGCGGACACCCTTGTGGCCATCGACCGGGCCAAAGAGCAGGGCGCCGTGATATTCGGCATTGTAAATGCCGTGGGCTCCTCTATCGCGCGGATAAGTAACGGAGGCGCCTATACGCATGCCGGCCCCGAAATTGGGGTGGCCTCCACCAAGGCCTTCACCGGCCAGTTGGCAGTACTCACCATGATTGCGCTGAAAATTGCCAGGATAAAGGATACCATTACCCAAGAACGTTATAGCCAGCTATTATTTGAACTGGAAGCCGTTCCGGAAAAGGTGCAAGCGATATTGAATAATGCGGAACAAATTAAGGCCATTGCCATTAAATATAAAGAAGCTACCGATGCTTTGTTTTTGGGCAGGGGGTACAATTTTCCCATCGCGCTGGAAGGAGCACTTAAACTAAAAGAAATCAGCTATATCCATGCGGAAGGGTACCCGGCGGCAGAAATGAAACATGGCCCCATTGCCCTGGTGACGGATGTTTTACCCGTAGTGTTTGTGGCCACCAAAGACAGTTACCACGAAAAAATTGTAAGTAACATTCAAGAGATCAAGGCGCGTAAAGGGCTGGTGATTGCCATTATTTCGGAAGGCGACGACGTGATACCCGGTTTGGCAGACGACCTGTTTTTTGTGCCGCCCGCTGATGAAATTATTGCGCCCATGCTTAGTTGTATCCCATTGCAATTGCTTTCTTATTATATGGGCATTGCCAGGGGGGTAGATGTAGATAAGCCAAGGAACCTGGCGAAGAGTGTTACCGTGGAATAACGTTTACTACGTCGCAGTTGCTCCCATGAAGGTTGACTTATGCATCTTCCGCATTGTTTGTAAACACCCGCCTGCAACAACAGCCGCCCAAATGTAAAGTTGTGTTGAGGCTTTCAATAACGCGGAAGGGCAGACGCAAATGTAGGTTGGGGCGGTCGAGAATATTTGACCAGGGGATAGGTGCCAACCAATGTTTCCGCTATCTATTTAATTGCTGGCTGGCCAAACTGTTTGCTTAAATTTTACAACTTAATTTTAGCCCTTCATTTTTTAATGCTTAATTGCCACCCGTTACATGAATATCATCACCAAACACCCTGTTAACGACCTGGGGTATAACTTTGTAGCCCCCAGCTACATCCCGGAAGGCAAGGACGAATACTACCTGCGCTACCAGCAAAATCCCAATGGGAATACATATCGAAAATTATCGGCCCATGAAATAGAAGTGATGGTGCGCAACCGCAATACTTCCGACGACTGGAACATGATATTTGTATCAGCTTCCTTTAACCCGGAATTGGTGAAGAATTGCAAATTTTACGGCCTGATCCGGATTGGGAAACTGGAATCTTACTACCTCGAGTTTCATAACCTGCGCCTGCCCGTTGGCCTCTATAACAGTACGATTATCAGCTGTGATTTCGGCAACAATGTATGTATTGAAAACGTAAATTATCTAAGTCACTACATTGTCGGCAACGAAGTGATGATTACCAATGTAAATGAACTGGCTTCTACCGACCGGGCAAAATTTGGTAACGGGATAATTTTCGACGGTGAAGAAGAAGAGGTAAGGGTATGGATGGAACTGTGTAATGAAAATGGGGGCAGAAGGGTGATCCCCTTTGATGGCATGCTGGCCGGGGATGCTTTTATGTGGAGTAAATACCGGGATAACCTGCCTTTAATGGATAAGTTTAAGGAGTTTACTGATAAACGATTTGCAAAACAACGGGGCCATTACGGCAAAGTGGGCGATAGAACCGTAATTAAAAATTGTAAGATCATTAAGGATGTGTGGATTGGCACTGATGCTTACCTGAAGGGTGCCAATAAATTAAAAAACCTTACCATCAACAGCGACGAGAACCGCACTTCCCAGATAGGAGAAGGTTGCGAACTGGTGAATGGTATTATCGGATACGGCTGCAGAATTTTTTATGGTGTAAAAGCCGTTCGTTTTGTAATGGCGGCCCATTCACAGTTAAAATATGGCGCCAGGCTAATCAATTCCTACCTTGGAAACAATTCCACCATTTCCTGTTGCGAAGTACTAAATTCCCTCATTTTCCCGGCGCATGAGCAGCACCACAACAACTCGTTTTTATGTGCCGCTTTGGTAATGGGGCAATCCAATATGGCGGCCGGCGCTACCATTGGCAGCAATCATAATAGCAGGGGTGCCGATGGCGAACTGGTGGCCGGGCGCGGCTTTTGGCCAGGGCTGTGTGTAAGCCTTAAACACAACTCCAAATTCGCCTCCTTTGCCATCATCGCAAAGGGCGATTTCCCGGCAGAATTAAATATACCTATTCCTTTCAGCCTGGTAAGTAACGATGTATCCAATGACCAGCTGGTGGTGATGCCCGCCTATTGGTTCATGTACAACATGTATGCGCTGGAACGCAATGCAAATAAATATGTTGACCGCGATAAACGCACCACCCGCACCCAGTTGATTGAATATGATTACCTGGCGCCGGATACCATTAACGAAATATTTAACGGGCTGAAGTTATTGCAGGCATTATCTCCGGATGATAACGGAAACACCACTACGACAGGTTGGGAAAATTCGGGCCGTACCACGAAGTTGATAAAAGTACCCCAGGCAATCAGCATCTTTACCGAGTTGATACAATACTACGCGGCAACCCTCCTGTTGCACCATTGCCGGCAGAAAAAACTGGCGAGTTTCGACCAGTTGAAAAAATCCATCTCCGCAAAAATTGAGCGCAGCGAGTGGCTGAACATTGGCGGCCAGTTAATACAACAATCCGCCATTCAACAATTGCACCATCAAATAAACAGTAACAAAATTAATAGCTGGAGCGAGGTGCATCATTTTTATGGTGAACAAAGTGTGGCATACGCTGCCGATAAAGTAAATCATGCCTACACGGCATTGCTCGAAATACGCGCCATTACGCCAAAACAGTTCACGCCTGCCCTGTTTAAACAATTGTTGCTTGCCGCCGTTAACACCCGGGAATGGATGTGTAAGGGTATTTA